>CAZMPP010000451.1:0-1507 GCA_964568035.1 uncultured bacterium | reverse complement strand
CCCGCAACCCGAAGTGCACGAGTTCTTGATCGACGAATGGCGCCACGGCGGCGGCCAGGATTTACACGACATGGCGGCGCGCACGCTCTTGGCAATGGCGAGCGGCGGAACGTACGACCACGTCGAGGGTGGCTTCTTCCGCTACTCGACGACGCGCGATTGGAGCGTGCCGCACTTCGAGAAGATGGCCGAAGATCACGCCGGCCTGATCCGCGTGCTCGCCGATCTCGTGCTCTTTGCGCCGAACGCGGAACTGCGTGAAACCCTCGTCTCTGCGGTCGGATACGTTCGGACGGTGTTGCGCGATCCCAAGACCGGATTCTTTGCCGGCAGCCAAGACGCCGACGAGCAGTACTACGAGCTGCCGCTCGAAGAACGCCGCAAGCTCACCGCGCCGTACGTCGATCGAACGTCATACACGAACTGGACCTGCGCGCTGGCGGGATCGCTTTGCTGGGCGGCGCGGGCCCTCGACGACGACGTATTGCTGGCCGGAGCATTACAAACGCTCGACGCCGTCGACGCGCGGCTGCTCGGAGAGGACGGATTGCTCTATCACGTCTTTCTGCCGGACGGCACGCACCGGGTGCGCGGCCTGCTCACCGACCACGTCGCGTACGCGCGCGCATTGCTCGACGCGCACGAGATGTCGGGCGAGCCTCGCTTTCTCGCGCGGGCGCGCGCCGTCGTCGAAATCATTCTCGCAAACTTCGCGGCGGAAGAGGGGGGCTTCTACGACCGGCTCGCGGGCGACGAAGACTTCGGGCGCCTCGCCGTTGCGGACCGGCCGATCATCGACAACGGGCTGTTTGCCGAAACGCTTTTGCGCATGGCCGCCTTCTTCGGCGAGAGCGCGTATCGCGAACGCGCGAAGGAAATCTTGCGCCGCTACCGCAGAACCGCCGCCGCATCCGGCCCGTTCGCGGCGACGTACGCGCGGGCGCTGCGCCGCTTCCTGACGCCGGAGCTCACCGTCAAGATCGTCGGCGAGCCGGCGCAGACGGACGATTTTCGCGAGGCCGCAGTGCGGCTGCCGGGTCCCGTCAGTGCGGTTCGCACGCTGCCCCCGCAGGACGCTTCCGACGCCCAACTGCCTGCCGACCCGCAGCCCGCGGCATACGTTTGCACCGATTCGGCATGCGGCGCACCGGTACGCAGCGCTGCCGATTTGCGCGCGGCCTTAGACGCGCACAAAGTGCAACCAGTACCAGCAGCCCCACAAGCCGGCTCCGATTGAATAGACGATTAGCGCCTGACCCCACATCGGAACGTTGCGCCGCACCCCAAGCATCATTAACGCAACTAAGAACGGCTCGAAGTCGAGAGCGTGGCGCATTCCGAATTGCGCGAAGCCGTTGACGTAGTAGAGCAGGTTCGGCACGGCAACCAACAGCGCAGCGACCCACAGCGCGACCGTGCACCGTACCGGTATTCGCGCGAGAACGGCCAGCACGAGCGCCGGCGACGTCCACGTGAGCGCGACGCCCGTGAACTCGGGCCGCAGCCC
>CAZMPP010000450.1:0-1527 GCA_964568035.1 uncultured bacterium | reverse complement strand
TCGCCGTCGCCAACAAAGAGAACATCGACTCTACACCGCAACAAACGAACGTAGACATCTACGCGCAAGCCAAGGGCACGCCCACGCTCTACAAGGATTCCGAACTTTTCCAGGTGTGGTTCTGCGGCTACGACGATAAGGGCAACCTCTATATCGACGGCACCAAGGGCTACTCCGTCACCTTTGGGTTTGCCGAACTCCCCAAGGGTAAATCCAAGGTCACCAACATCGCGCTAAAGGGCGGCACGATTTACTTCCCCGGCAAAATCTTGTGGGATGGTAAGCATGTGCTAATTGGCGATCAGACATATCAGAATAAATATCCCTATACCTCGGGTATTTATCAAACCACGGGTGCCGGCGGGAAGATCGTCGATACGACGGCGCTCACCGGTTCCTCGGATGTCGCTGGTTTCTGGATCGAGGGCAGCACCGTTATAGCACCCGATATTGGCCTTTTAAACATTAGCCTCTACAAATATCCGGCCGGCGGTAAGGCTACGAAGGTGCTTCCGGGCTGCAGCGGCACGAGTTGTCAGCCATACGATGCCGCCATCAGCGTCGCTTCACACTAGCGCGAACTTTTTTCAGACTTCCTTCATCAGCAAGGCGCACCATGAAAGGGCTCTTGAAGGGAGCCCTTTATGTTTCGCACGCCCCATGCAATTATATTTCCGACACTCCTCCCCGTCGTCGCGCTCCTTCTCAGTGCCTGTGCCGGCTCGAATCCTGCGCCGGTCATTCCCGGCTCGACTAACGCCGCGTCGGCGGCTTTAACCTCGGTCAGCTCGAGCTCTCGACGAAACAACGGCGGCGGATACCGCATAAAAGACCTCGGGGTCCTAACGGGTGACAGCGTCAGCAAAGCGTACGCGTTGAATGCCACGGGTCAAGTTACCGGCGTCTCGGAGACTCCGACGGCGGCAATCGCCACCTCTTTCGCCAACGGAACGACGGTGAACGTCAATACGCTCAACGCCCAGGTGTCACTAGGAGAGGCTATCGACAGCTCCGGCCGGGTCGCTGGTTACATGTTCTTGTCGGGAGGCGCCCCCGCGCACGCTTTCCTCTACAGCAATGGTACGATGCAGGACATCAACGATTCCGGCTTGTTCCCCGCCGGCACGTACGGGTTTGGGATCAATGATTCCGGCGCCGTCGTGGGTCAAGGGTGGCTGAGCAGCAGCGGAACGTTCCATCCGTTTCTTTTCGCCAACGGGAAGATGAGCGACATCGGAACGCTCGGCGGTATCCAAGCCACCGCCTACGCGATTAACTACTCAAATCAAATTGTCGGTGCTTCGCTGAACTCCGCCGAGGTGCAGCACGCATTTCTCTATGCGAACGGGAAAATGAGCGACCTGGGCGTGGCGCCGGGCTCCATCGCGACGGGCGCGGCCGCTATCAACAGCACCGGCCAGATCGCAGGCACGATATATCTGAACGGCGGCGGAAGCGATGCCGCCCTCTACAGTAAGGGACGATGGACCGATTTTGGAAACTTCAGCGGCGCTGCAGGCTCCTCTG
>CAZMPP010000449.1:0-1535 GCA_964568035.1 uncultured bacterium | reverse complement strand
AGGCGACGGGCAGATTCGAACTGCCGAATGGGGCTTTTGCAGAGCCCTGCCTTACCACTTGGCTACGTCGCCTCACGTGTGACCGCTTCTTACCGAGCGGGTAGTGGGAATCGAACCCACGCATCAACCTTGGGAAGGTCGCAGGCTACCATTACATCATACCCGCGCCAGGCGACCCTTCCGGTTCGAGCAGCCTCATACCGGCCCCTACAACCCGCGTCCGGGCGAAATCGCCGCACCGCCTCAAGCAAGAAGACTAACCGAGCGCGCCAGCACGATGGCGATGGTGATGAGCGAGATCAGAGCCTCGAAGCCCATCAGCGACTTGGCCCAGCGGCTGAGCGGAAAGACGTCGGCCGGACTAAATGCCATCGAGTTGGTCAGCGACAGGTAGAAATAATCGAGGAACTGCGGTTTCCACGTTGGGTCGATGCATCGCGCCGCCGGACTGTGCGTGAACATCAGCTCCATCTGCGGAAAGAGGAAGTCCGCGTTGCGAAACTCAGTCGCCGCCGAGGCGTGCGCCCGGGCGTCGGGTCCGTCGCCGTCAAGCTCCCAGAACCAAAGCGCGAAAACGATCATGTTGGTCAGCCAAATCTGCGCGCCGATCCGCAGCAGCCCTGCCGCCGAATGCACCAGCGCCTTTTCGGGATGAAAGAAGTGCGCGATCAGCAGCAGCACCGACGCTAAGTTGAAGATGGTGACCAGCGCGATGAGCGCGATGCTCCAAAAGCGCGTCCGCCGCGTTTCGCGGCGGCGTCGCGGCTCGAGGATCGAGAGCGGAATCAGCACCAGCAGCACGAGCGCCGGCGCCCCCCAGACCGGCCCGATCGTGAGCCGCGGCGGCAGCGTAACGTACAGCACGATCGTCGCCAATACGGCGATCGATGCGTGCCAGCGCGGCTCGTGGCGCACGACCAGTTTTTCAGCCTGCACGACTACGCACCGTTCGCTTGCCTCGGCGGCGCAACCCGCCGCATTTGGTAGGCCTTATGAGGAATATGCCTACCGATTTTAGAGACGGAAAGACTTTTCCACGCCGTGGCCGCGAGACGATCGGCGAAGCGCTGTGGCTGCTTCGCATCTCCGATAAAGGGCGGGCCGCGGCCGCCGGCACCATCCATGACTACATTTATCCATGTCCGATGGACAAGGGCATGTTGGAGCGTTGGGGCGTCACGCCCGCCGAGTTCGACGAGGCGCTGCGCGAAAACGCCTCCGACCAATCGCTCTTCGCGTGGTTCTCCGAGCGCGTCGCGGCCGAAGACGTGCAGCGCGCGAATGAGTGGTTGGTGCGCGAACGGCGTGAGAACCTCGATCGCCAGGACGCCGAGGAGACCGTTCCGGTCACGCACCGCTAATGGGTAAGATGGTCGACTTCATTCGGCCCGACGGCGCCGCCGCGCCGGGATATCTCGCCGAAGCCCCCGACCTCGACCTGCAGCGCCCGCCGGGCGTCGTGATGTTCGAGGAGTGGTGGGGCGTCGACGAACGCATCAAGGAAACGGCGGATCGCCTCGCATCTTACGGCTTTA
>CAZMPP010000448.1:0-1538 GCA_964568035.1 uncultured bacterium | reverse complement strand
CGGCCTCGTCGGGAAGCTCCTCGCGAGCGTCGAACTCACGCGCCACGGCATCGACCTGCTCGAGCGATAATCCCAGCGCTTTCCCAACGTCGCGAATCGCCGAGCGCGTTCTATAGGTGATTACCTCGGCGACCATCGCCGCGTTGGAGCGCCCGTAGCGATCGTAGATATATTGAATGACCTGCTCGCGATCTTGATGCGCGAAGTCCACGTCAATATCGGGAATTTCACGGCGCTCCTCGGACATGAAGCGCTCGAAGAGCAGATTCATCCCGATGGGATCGACTGCGGTAATCCCCAGCGCGTAGCAGACGGCCGAGTTGGCCGCCGAGCCGCGCCCTTGGCAGAGCACACCGAGCTCGCCGGCTTTGCGTACGATATCCCAGACGATCAAGAAATACCCGGCCAAATCCATTCGCGCGATAATGCCGAGCTCGTACTCGAGCTGCCGCTCCACGCGCGTCTCGAACGGCATCGAATAGCGCTCCGCGGCTCCTTGATAGACGAGCTCGCGCAGCCGGCGCTGCGGCGAACTTCCCTCCGGTACCGGAAAGAGCGGAAACTGCCCGCTCAATCGCTCCAGCCTAAAGCGGCAGCGTTGCGCAATTGTCAGCGTAGCCTCGACGGCTTCGGGATAGCGCGCGAAGAGGCGGCGCATGGCGGCCGGTTTTTTGAGGTAGAACTCGGCGTTGGGACGCAGCCGGTTGGCGGCTCGCGCTTCGTCCAGCGTCGCGCCGTCGCGCACACAAGAAAGCACGTCGGCCAACAGTGCGTCGTCTTTATCGGCATAAACGACGGCGTTGGTGGCAACGTAGGGCAATTCGAAATCGCGGGCCAGGCGCACGAGCTGCAGATTGCGCTGCGTCTCCTGCACCGTGAGATGCTGCTGGAGCTCGAGATAGAACCGCCCGGAGAAAATTTCGCTCAACCGCCGCGCGTCGCGGGCCGCACCGGCAGCGTCGCCTTCGCTAAGCGCACGTTCGATGCGTCCGTGCGGACCGCCCGAGAGGGCTATGAGGCCTTCGTTGCAGGCTTCGAGATCTTCCCAGCGCAGCCGGGCATCGGCTTTACTTCCCCGCATCTGGGCGCGCGAGATCAGCTCGCAGCAATGCGCGTACCCGCATTCGTCCTCGATCAGCAGTACGATCCGCGCGCCGTCTTCAAAGGTCAGCTCGCAACCGACGATCGCGGAAATGCCGTGCCGCCGTGCGTGCGTCGAAAAGCGCACGGCTCCGTACAATCCGTCACGATCCGTGAGGGCGATCGCGCTTAACCGTAGTTCCGCCGCACGTTCTATCAGTGCCTCGGGGTGCGAGCCTCCCTGCAAGAAACTGAAGTTGGACCATGCGTGGAGTTCTGCGTAGCCTTCTCGTTTGTCAGGCATGGCTGAGGGACATTGTAGGTGCGGGGACGCTCGCTTTTCCGCATCCGGCGGAAAAGTGAGCTCGCCTCGTCGTCGCTCCCGGCATCCTGCCTTCGCTCCTCCTCACACGCCCCACACCCACAACGTCCCCCAGCCATACCTGACGACGTTATTT
>CAZMPP010000447.1:0-1545 GCA_964568035.1 uncultured bacterium | reverse complement strand
CGGCACGGTTCGCAGTGTTGGCTCCGACGACGTCAACGAGTACATCCGCGAGATTGCCGGCGAGGATTTCTCGGCCAAAGACTTCCGTACGTGGATCGGCACGGTCGAATGCATTGCGGCGCTGGCCGAGCCGGCCGCTCACGTCACCGAAGCGAAGAAGAACCTCAACGACGCGTTGGCGCGAGTCGCCGCGCGTCTCGGCAACACGCCCGCCATTTGCCGCAAGGCCTACGTGCATCCGGCGGTGATCGAAACCTACACCAGCGAACTGCGCCTGCCCGCGCAGAACGGCACGGCGAAACGCCACACCCGCGGACTCGCCGCACGCGAGCGCTTCGCCTTGAGGTTCGTACAACGCTGGGAGCGGAAGAAAAGCGAACCGCTCGAGCGTACGCTGGAGCGGTCGTTAAAAACGGCGCGCGCGACTCGCCGTCGACCGGCTCGAAGCGCGAAGATTTGACGAGCGCCTAGTCCTGGGTTTCGAAGTGCAGCGAACTGCGGAACTCGCGCATCGACGCCGTTAAGGTCGCCGCGTTCTGCGGATCTGCGTTCTCTTCCAATCGCGGAAACGCCTTATTCTCTTCCTCGTCAATATGGTGCAGCACGGCCTCTTGAAACTTGAGGGCCTTACGCGCGAACTCTTCGTCGTTGCCTTCTTTGAGCAGGCCGTCCAGTTCGAAGAACAGGACGTCGGCCTCGGCCGTTTCGTGGTACAGGTGCTGCGACTCGACCTTGCTACCCGCCACCTTTTGAATTGCGGGATACACCAGGTTCTCTTCGGTGGCGTTGTGTATCGTGAGGACGCCTTTGAGAAGCTCGAGCACTTCGGCCCGCTTGGAGTTGGTCGCCGTGGTCAGTCTTGTGAGCAGCTCCTTGATGACTTCGTGATCGTTCTCCAGGATTTCGACGGCGTCGTCGCCGCGCACCGGTAATAAGCTCGTGTCAATTTGCATGCAACCGGAATACCCGCGCGCGGCGGCGGTGAAACGGCGATTAAGCGGGCGTGCGTCTATTTCAGCGTAACGTCAATGGTGAGGCCGACGGTCGTCCCGATCGTCGGATCGAGGCGCGTAACCGCCATGCCGAACTGGTGGCGATCGATTTGTCCGGTGGCGCGATATTCGGGATGTGCCTCCGTCCCGCGCACGGTTGCGTCGAGGCGAACCGGTCGCGTGACGCCGTGAATGGTTATGTCGCCGTCCATCTCGAATGCGTCGCTTCCCTTGGCGGCGATGCTCGTACTGGTGAACGTCCAGTGCGGATACTTTTGCGCGTCGAAGAAGTCGGGCGACGCTAGCGAGCGGTCGCGATCGGGCTCTCCGGTCGAAACCTTGGCCGGATCGAAGGTCGCCGTCGCCGCCGTCGGCACCAGCGATCCCGGCGCCAGGGTCACCGAGCCCTCGACGATCGGAATCGTTCCCGTGACGTGCTCCACCCAAATGTGGCTGACGGAAAACTGCGCGCGCGACCCCCCGGGATCGATCGCTCGCGGCGGTGCCGGCGATGCACCCAGCAGCGTAACGACTAAAAGTAGTTCTGCAAACC
>CAZMPP010000446.1:678-1580 GCA_964568035.1 uncultured bacterium | reverse complement strand
CGCGTGGACGTCGGCGTGATCGAAGTCGGATTGGGCGGCCGGCTCGACGGAACGAACGTCCTGCATCCGGCCGTTGCCGCAATTACGTCGGTCGGCTACGACCACACCGACGTACTGGGCACGACGCTCGAGGCAATCGCGCGTGAGAAGGCCGGCATTGCTAAGCGCGGCGTGCCGCTGGTCGTCGCACCGGTGCCGCCCGCCGCGCGTGACGTGATCGTCCGTTACGCCGCCGAGGTAGGCGCGCCGGTCATCCATGCCGGCGACGTCGTGCGGGTCGAGTCCGAAGCGCCCGAGCCGGCGAGGCGCCAAACGCTCGTGCTACGAACGGCGACGAGCGTCTACCGCCTAACCCTGCCGGTGCTGGGGATCTTTCAACGCGTCAACGCCGCCACCGCGATCGCCGTCTTGGAACAGCTCGCTCCCGAACTGCGGCCGGCGGCGGACGCCGTTGCGCGCGGACTCGCGAATTTGGAGATCCCCGGTCGGATGGAGCTTTTTTCCGGCACGCCCGCCGTGCTCTTCGACATCGCGCACAACGCGGAGAAAGCGGAGTCGCTGGTCGCTTCGTTGCGTGAAAGCTTCGCCGGGCGACGCGTGCACTACGTGGTCGCCATTAGCGAGAGTAAAGACGCACGTTCGATTCTCGAAATCTTGGCCGGCGTGCCGGCGACGTTTACGTTTACGTCGTTCACCGTTTCCGGACGTCGCGCCATGGCTCCGGGACGCTTAGCGACGATGGCCGAGTCGCTCGGGCGCTGGGGCCGCGCGATCGACGATCCGGTCGAAGCCTTCACCGTCGCACGACGAACCGCTGCCTTCGAAGACGTCATCGTCGTGACCGGGTCGACGTTCGTCGTCGCGGCCTTACGCGAATGGTTCGCACCGACCGCCGTTTAGAC
>CAZMPP010000446.1:0-668 GCA_964568035.1 uncultured bacterium | reverse complement strand
GGCGCGCTCGAGGTGCGAGGCGCGCGCCTAGTTTGGGGTTTCCGAACCTACGTCGTCGCCATCGTAAATGTTACCCCGGACTCGTTCTCCGGCGACGGAATCGAAGACGCGCAAGGGGCCGCTTCGCACGCCGTCCAGCAGTGGTCGTTGGGTGCCGATCTGTTGGATTTCGGCGGCGAGTCGACGCGCCCCGGACATCGGCGCATTGACGACGAGGTCGAGATCGCACGCGTCGTTCCGGCAATTCGCGCGACGCGCGCGCTCTTGCCGGGGGCCCCGATCTCTATTGACACATATAAGCCCGTTGTTGCCCGAGCGGCTCACGCGGCAGGCGCCGACGTCGTCAACTCGGTGTGGGGATGTTCCGACGATCTGCTCGCAACCGCCGCCGAGCTGGGCATGCCGATGGTCGCGATGCACAACCAAGAGGGAACGCACTACGACGGAGGCGTGGTCGACGCGGTCTTGACTTACCTGGAAGCCTGTGCGGAGCGCGCGATGCGCCACGGCATCGCACCGGAACGAATCGTGCTCGACCCCGGCATCGGCTTCGGGAAGGATGCCGGGCAGAATCTCGCCGTGCTCAGGTCGCTCGATCGCTTTGCCGCACTGGGCTTTCCTACGATGCTCGGTGCCTCGCGCAAGTCGACGCTCGGAAAACTGACCGG
>CAZMPP010000445.1:0-1593 GCA_964568035.1 uncultured bacterium | reverse complement strand
GTACTCAGTGTCGCCGAACTGCCAACCTGCCAAAAGACGTTACACGCATTGGCCTCGTTGTTCAGCTCGACCCTGCTTTTGACGGCCGTCGTTAAGGTCGTCGGTATCTGGAAAATGAATACACTATTTTTACTTTTCTTACCGTCCAGAGTGACTGTGCCGGTGATTCCAAGTGAAGTCGGCGCATTGTACAATCCCGGTGCAATCGTGGTTCCGCCAATGTCGGCGGGTAGAGCCGTCGGGTTCTGAAGTAAGACGGTGTAGTTGTATCCCGTGGTCAAATCGGCTTGCGCCTGTGACGGAATGGGACCTCCCGGATAGATCGATCCGTGTTTCACGACGCCAGGACCAAAGCCGGTGATGCTCGTACCGGGAGAAACACCGAGATTGCCATCGAGGATGGTCGCTCCGGTACTGGTGACGGTAGTTCCGCCCAGGACTGCAAATGAGGTTGCGGAGCCGAGCGGCACGTCGCCCTTCACGATCGGGCAAGTCTTTGCAGCGTCGGGGCCAACGGAGGAACCTTGCGCTAATGCGAGTCGCGCCGCGGCTGATGTTTGTGCCGAAGGAGCAAACGCGGCACTACCATCAGTGTTAGCGTTGCTGCCGCTGCAGCCGGCCAGCAGGGCGAACATGGCGCCTCCGCTTAGGGTAAAGCTAAGGAATGTTGAAGTACGCAATTGGGACTACTTTCTGTGAGTCGAGGCCCGGGATGGGCCGACTCAGGGACCAAGTATATTCTCCCCAACGCTTAACCGTCGGTACGGTATAACGCGAAGTCCCTTTATTCGTCGATAAGGGCTCCGCAGCCAAAAAGAGACTGCACAAGGTCTATAAAGGACTTCACGGCATCCGGAGATACGTGCGCCTCGTTGAGTTTCATTATACAGTCCAAGGCCTTAGCGGGTGTATCGCATTGATCGAGTGAGAACCAGTAGTAGCCGCCACGCCGGGGATCGCACTCGCCGCAACGAATCCGCCAGCTTGGATTGGGCGACGGTTCAGGCGCGTGTGGCTCGCCCACCGTCGTAAAACGCTTATCAATGCTCATTTCGCTAATCGGGCGACTGGATAAGCACGAAGGACAGATCAGCGTGGACGGTAGCTTACGCTTCACAAAGTAACCTGATGGTGTCGTGGACCCCCTCTGGTAAAATTGGGTGTACTTCAAAGCAGGATGTTGAGAACCGGCCGGCGCCCAGGCGCCATTAAAAATGAAGTCGCGCCTGGACCATCCTCGGGATCATCTAACGAGCGGATGTCGCTTTCCTTGGGACGTTTGGACCTAAACATAGGGACGCCCTCCGGGTGCCCCTCCCATCCCAGGTGGAGATCTACGGGGAAACGCCAGTATTTACGATACTGCGGCGATCATTCCCGGAGCGACGCGTCGTGCGTCGCAAGGTAAGAATCCGGCTACTATCTCGGTCATCCGTGCGAGTGCGGTGCCACGACGCCGTTTGAGCGCTGCGTCGAATGCTATTACCCATGCCTCCCGGGCATCGCCGATGAGAAGATCGTTGCGGTAAACGCGTGCGACCCGGCAGTAGTGCGCATAAGCGCCGCGCAGGTCGCCTCGATCGTAGAGCTCGT
>CAZMPP010000444.1:0-1603 GCA_964568035.1 uncultured bacterium | reverse complement strand
TAAGGCGCTGGCGATGGGCGGCAACCACATTATCGAGGCCAAGGAAAAAGGCGCCGATCTGCTCGTCACGCCCTGTCCGCTCTGCCATCTCAATCTCGACGGACAGCAACCCGACGCGGCGCGCGTCCTCAAGAAAGACATCGGCGTACCGATCTTCCACTTACCGCAGCTTTTGGGATTGGCTTTCGGCTTCGAGCCCGACCAGCTGCGCCTCAACCACCACGTAGTTTCGACCAAAGGCGCGCTAGAAAAAGTCGAACTCAAGGTTTAGCGCGCTCGAAGGAATAGCAGGCTAATCCCTCGCTAAACTCAAACCCGTTTGCTGTGGAGATCGAAGAGCTAATTCGGGCAATTCCGGACTTTCCGATTCCGGGAATTATGTTTCGGGATATTACGCCGCTCCTTAGAGATAAGGACGGCTTCCGGCGCGCCGTCGACTTGTTCGTGGAGCGCTTCAAGGACCGCGGAATCGACCACGTCGTCGCCATCGAGGCGCGTGGTTATATTCTTGGCGCGCCGATAGCGTACGCGATCGGTGCCGGTTTTATCCCCGTTCGTAAGCCGGGCAAGCTGCCTCACGATCGACTGACCGAGGAGTATGCGCTCGAGTACGGCACCAACTCGCTCGAGATTCACTCCGACGCCTTGCAGAAGGGCGAGCGCGTTTTGGTAGTCGACGATCTGCTTGCGACGGGCGGCACCGCGGCCGCTACGGCGCGACTGCTCGAACGGCTTGGCGCGCACGTCGAAGCCTTTGCGTTTTTGGTCGAGCTCAAGGATCTCGACGGGCGCGCGGCACTCGGCAACAGTGACGTGGTCGCGTTCATCGAGTATTAGGACGGCATGATGAAGGTCGCTAGAGCGTTGCTTTTGCTGGCCGCGCTGATCGTCGCGATGCCGGTATCGAGTTTGGCGCGCACGCGCGCGACGCCGACGCCGGAGCCGACTGCGGCGCCCGTTGCCGACCCGGCCGTAACTAGGCTCGTGCGCCAGCAGTTCGTCCTATGGCAGGCCGGCCAGATCAACAAGAGTCTTTACGACCAGCAAATCCTCGACAAGCTGACCTACGAGAAGCTCGCCCAAACCTCGAAAGCGTTGGCCGCGCTGGGTCCGCTTACCGACGCCGTTTACATGGGGCCGTGGCTCTCCGCCGACTTCCCGCCGGGGGCAAAGGGCTATCTCTACCATATGCTGTGCAGCGATGGGGCGATCTATTTCTGGATTGCGCTCGATCCGCAGGGCAAGATCGCGACCATCCTCTTCAAAAACCGGCTCGACATCGAAAACGTCACGCCGTCGCCGGCCACGCCGCCGCCCAGCCCCCCTTAAAAAGCGGCGACTTCGGCGTCCCGGCGCGCGTTGAGCTATAATAGCCGGATACCGATGACCATCTCAGAGCTTATCGAGCGAGTACGTCGCTACGACCCCGCGCTGGACGCGGGGTGGCTGACGCGCGTCTATGAGGTCGCCGGCGCAGCCCATGAGGGTCAGCGGCGTGCCTCTGGGGAGTCGTACATCGAGCACCCGTTGGCGGTCGCGGGAATCCTGGCCGAGCTCGAGATGGATCACCAGACAATCGCCGCCGCGTTGCTGCACGACGTGG
>CAZMPP010000443.1:0-1605 GCA_964568035.1 uncultured bacterium | reverse complement strand
ATGTTATAGGAAAATCCGGTATCGAGGATTGATAGCACGATCGTCTGCGCATCGTTGACGATCAAGCGCACCTCTTCGTCGAGCAACCGCGCCTGTTCGCGTGCGTCGTACGTGCGCTTGATCCGCTCCAGCAGCGCGTCGACCTTTGGGTTGCAGTAATGCAATACGTTCTGCCCATTTGGCGGAATCTGGTTGCACTCGAAGAGGTTCGAGATATCGGGAACTGGGAGATCCTGCCAGGAAAACATCGTTATGTCCCACTTTGAGCCGTAAACGATACCGCCGTTCTGATACGGTGCGAAGAACATCGCCGGCGCGAACTTGCGAGTTTCGATGTCGATGCCGACGGCGCGCAGCTCTTCGCGAATCAGCTCGACCGTCTCGTCGGCGGTCGAAACACCGGTATAATATGGGAACTGCAGCGTCAGCTTCTGTCCGTTCTTCTCGCGGATACCGCCCGCGCCGACCTTCCAGCCCGCCTGATCGAGCAGCTGCCGCGCGCGGTCCGGATTAGTCTCGAAGAGCGGAATGTCTTTGGGCGCGAAAGGCAGCACCGGCGAGATCATGCTCTCCTGCACGATCGAATAGCCGTGAGAAATCTTCTCCGACATCAGCTTTCGATCGAGCGCATAGCGGATCGCCTGGCGAACCCGGATGTCGCTGACCAACGGCCGCGTCACGTTGAAATCGAGGTGGGCGTAGTAGATGCCCGGATGGACGTCGGTCTGTAGCTTGCTCAGCGCTTTGACCTGTACGATATACGATGGTGTAACCTCGGGCCAGAGCTCCACGTCGCCGGTCTGCAGCAGCGTAAGCAGCGTATCGCGCGACGGGATCAGCTTATAGGTAATGTGGCGCAGCTTCGCCGTGCCGCGAAAATAATACGGATTGGCTTCGAGCTCGATGCTGTCGCCGCGTTTCCACACGACCACGCGGAAGGGTCCGATTCCAACCGGTTTCGAGTTGTAGGCGACATGATTGATGTTCGCATACTTCGCTAAAAGATGGGCGGGAAGGACCGACGGGTTGGCGCCGGCACTGCCGAAGAACGTCGGCAAGAACGGCGAGTACGGGTGCTTGAGGTGATAGACGACGGTGTATTTGTCGGGCTCGTCGATCTTGTTGATCAGATTCCAGCCGTCCCGGCCGACTTCGTTATTGGCCGGATTGAGCACGGCCTTGGTCGAGAAGACCAGATCGTCGGCGTTGAACGGAGCTCCGTCGGACCAGCGCACGCCGTGGCGCAGGTGCCACGTGATCGTGTTTCCGTCGCGGCTGATGCCTCCATTGGCTTGCGATGGGATGACCGTCAGCAGCTCGGGGTAGGGCCGGTTGTGCTCGTCGTACCGCGCGAGATAGGCCTGCGTCATCTGCGAGATGTAGCCCAGCGTCGTCTCGGTAAAGAGATGCGGATTGAGCGTCGGAACGTCGCCGCTGCCGTCGGCGATCGTCAGGTAGTGCGACGTAACGGCACCTCCCGACTTGGTGCACGACGCCAGCAAGAGCGCGGCAACATCGGCTGCCGTCAGGCGCGTAATCGTCAAAATCGTAAGCTCCTTAGATCGAATAATTCCAGTGGTTCCAGAATCCCGAGATGACCGGCGA
>CAZMPP010000442.1:0-1625 GCA_964568035.1 uncultured bacterium | reverse complement strand
GAGCACGCGGCGCTCGGCGCCTGTCGCGGCGTTCTTATAGAGGTAGTCGAGAAAGAGCAGCTCGTTGAAGATGGCAAATGACTCGAACATAAACGCCGGGCCTCGATTGTAGGCGGCGATCGGCTGGTGGGCAGCCATGAACTGGCGATGAACCGCGTGGCCGGACTCATGCGAGAGCGCGCGTGCCTTTGCGGTCGTTCCGTCGTAGCCGCCGAAATAGACGCCGGATTCCGAGCCGAGGAGGCCGACAGAGAAGCCGGTGTCGTCGCACTCGGGTGCCGTGCAGATCTCTAGGCGCTGATCGGCGGGATTGAGGAGCGCGGCGTAGGCGCCGGCATACGCGGTGCCCATCGGCTGCGTGGCCGCGAGAACTAGCGGGATGGCGTCGCTGACGGGAATCGGTGCCGGTGAGAATGCCGGCTTCGGCGCTTTGGCTACGACGGCGAGATATTGCGCGTACCCGTCAGAGTCGCGTGCTGCTTGCAGCGTTCGCTCGACCGACGCTGGGTCGATCGACCGATCGAAGTACGCGGCTGGAGCCGCGCCGGAGAATCCGCGCAGCCGCGCCACGCCGTTTCTTGCAACTGCAATGGAGACGAGCAGTGCGGCGTAGGCGTCCTGATTGTTCTCGATCGTGGCGCTTGATTTACGCAACGCTTTGTAGCTGGACGCCGCGGCATTGAGGACCGGCGTCACCGCGACCGCGACGCTCCGCGCTTCGGCGGGACTAAGACGATGCCTCGCCTGTGCCAGAGAGTCGGCGAGAAGGTAGCGGTAGGGTACTAGCGATGGAAGGCGCCTCAAATCGTGGATGCGCGCAGCGCCTAGCCGTCGAGCTGCCTCGACGACGCGCTCCGAGATGAGTTGCTCGGTGGTGCCGAGTTCGTCATCGGCCTTGGCATCGGTGATGTCTTGGTCGTTCTGTTCAGCCTTTAAATAGACATAGATATCGTGCCGCTCGAGATTTGTGAGGAGCGTATCGTACCGTTGCAGCCACCGCAGAAGCGCTGCCGCGGTGCTCGGCGTCCCGGAAGAAGCGAAGGCCTTTGCGTCGGCAATAGTTGTGGAGCGGCTTCGCGCCTCTTCGCCCGCACTCCGAAAGTAGCGTGCTAGGTCGATTTGGTAGGTAATAGGCGTCGCCCCGAGGGCGACGGCCATCATGGTTACGAGGAGCGCCTTCATGCCGCTAATAGATAACGAATCGCCCGCCGTTGGTGCAGAGCACCACAAGCAGCATCGAAACAAGAATGAGCTCGTAGTTCCAGCCGAGTCCGTCCTTGCCCCAGAAACCGGTCTTCCAGACGAAGATCTTTTTCTGCAGCGCGCCCAGCATGATGAAGACCAGTCCGATCGCGGCTAGTTGCGCGAGAAGGCCGATAACGACCGCGAATCCGCCAAGAAGCTCGAGGATGCCGAGAACGACGATCGCGTTCTTCGAAAGCCCGATATTTCTGCCGCGGTCAGCCGGAGCTTTGAGGTCGTTGTAGCCGCTGTCCATAAAGACTAGCCCGACCATCAGCCGGAGGGCGTACAGCGCGTAGTCGGTGAATGGCGCGAGATGCGCAAACATAGGTGATGTCATCGGTTTGCGCATGAATTCATGAGCTGCCACGGCGAACCTTCCC
>CAZMPP010000441.1:0-1627 GCA_964568035.1 uncultured bacterium | reverse complement strand
GCCCAAGCGGCGCCGGGTGTAACGATGTCGCGTTATACAGGTACGGTCTGCCGGCTCTGCCGGCGCGAAACCGCCGCCAGCAAGACCGGCGAAAAAATCAAGCTCTTTCTCAAGGGCGATCGCTGCCTCTCACGCATGTGTGCGGTCGAGCGGCGCGGCACCGCTCCCGGTCAGAAGACGACCGGCAAGTCGCGCACCAAAGTCTCCGAGTACGGCCGTCAGCTGCGCGAGAAGCAGAAGATGCGCCGCTATTACGGCGTGCACGAGACGCAGTTCGAGAACTACTTCAGAGAAGCGGCGCGCGTTCCGGGTCAGACCGGTCGCACCTTTCTCCAGTTGCTCGAGCGCCGTCTCGATAACGTCGTGTATCGTTTGAACCTGGCCTCCAGCCGGGCGCAGGCGCGCCAGCTTGTGACGCATCGCCACTTCCGCGTCAACGGGCGAATCGTAAACATTCCGTCCTACATCGTGCGTCCCGGCGACGCGATCACCATCGCGCCGGGCAGCCTCAAGTCAACTATCTTTGAGTCGAACCTTGAGGTCGCGCAGAGCCGCCGGCCGCCCGAGTGGCTGGAGTGGAACGATCAAGACAAGACCGCAAAAGTACTGCAAGCGCCTCCGCGCGAGCAGATCGATACCCCGGTCGACGAACAGCTCATCGTCGAGTATTACTCGCGATAAAAACCAACCGCCGCTGCTAGGCGTCCGATCGCCGGTCATACCGTATGCCCGGCGGATAACGTAAGCAGCAATAAAGGACACAACCAGAACCATGACCATGTTGGAAGCGCCCGCGGGTGCAACCATCGAAGTACGCGAGCGCCGCGACAATTACGCCAAGTTCGTAATCGAGCCGCTTGAGCGCGGCTTTGGCATTACGCTAGGCAACGCGCTGCGCCGCGTGCTCCTCAGCTCGATCCCCGGCGCCGCCGTCACCTACATGAAGATCGACGGCGTGCTGCACGAGTTCTCCACCATTCCCGGAATGGCCGAAGACACGATCGCACTGATGCTCAATCTCAAGGGTTTGCCGGTCAAACTGAACAGCGACGAGCCCAAGGTCTTAACGCTCTCGGTTAACGGCGCACGCGACGTCACCGCCGCCGACATCGTACCGGATGCCGACGTCGAGATCCTCGACCCGGGATACCGGCTCGCCACGCTCTCCTCGAAAGACGCCAAACTGACGATGGAGATCGGCGTAGAGACGGGCCGCGGCTACGTGATGGCCGACCGCCAGCGCAACGTCGAGCACATGATCGGATTGATTCCGCTTGACTCGATCTTTTCGCCGATCCGGAAGGTAAATTTCACGGTCGACGATACCCGCGTCGGTCAGAGCGTCGATTACGATCGCCTCACCGTCGAGATCGAGACCAACGGCTCGATCACGCCCGACGACGCGCTCTCCAACGCGGCGCAAATCATGCAGGAGCAGCTCGACCTCTTCGTTTCCTTCACCAATCGCGCCGAGCCGCTTCCTGAGACCCCGCCCAACGAGTGGGACATTCCCGTCGAAACGCTCAACCTCTCGGTGCGCTCCTTCAACTGCCTCAAGCGGGCCGGCATCTCGAAAGTGTCGGAGCTGCTCGACCTTACCGAGGACGAGATCATGAAGATGCGCAAC
>CAZMPP010000440.1:0-1637 GCA_964568035.1 uncultured bacterium | reverse complement strand
CGTAGTAGTAACGGCGGAAACGGGCAAGAAAGTTCCCGTCGGCTTACCCGCTCTGGGCAGCAGGGGAAGCCCGTTTGAGCGCCCGCCTTTGGTGGGAACAAGCGCGTAAAAGGAGAGCAAGCATGCGAGCAGCCTTTATCGTCGGACTCTCGACCGCGCTGCTGCTGGCGCCGTGTACTGCTTCCGCAAAAGTTGCATCGGCATTCGGCATCGTCGTTCAGCGCTGCATTATCCTGGAAAACAAAGATCACACGAAGACCACCGGCGTTAACGTCGTCTACTACAACACCCACGAAACGCCGGCTACGGAAGTCGACTTTCTCATTCAATATCACGGCAAGAGTTACACGCTGACCGATCGCGGATCGTTCACGCACAACGCGCAGATCAATCACAACCTCACCGAAGCACTCGCCGGTGTGGTTTGGCAAGGAGAAGCGCCCGAGCTCTGCATCCCGGGACGCGTCCTCTTTGCAACGGGAAAAGTGCTGCAGTAACTGAAGACTAGCGCGTGATCACGCGCCTCGGATCTAGCGGTCGTGCGCTCGGCTGTATGCTGGCCGCACTCATGGCCGGATGCAGCGGGGCACACTCGCCGCTCGGCGTGCCGACCGGCGTCGTGCCGCAAGCCAATGCGCCGGTGGGTCATTCGATTCGCGGGCGCTCTTGGATGTCGCCGCAGGCCAAACGCAAGAGCCTTTTCTACGTTTCCGACCTAGCAAACAACGTCGTGTACGTCTACACGTACCCACAGGGCAAACTTCAAGGCACACTGACCGGCTTTAACGCTCCCGGCGGAGAGTGCGTGAATAAGTCGGGCGACGTCTTCATCACCAACGGACGCGGGGATTCGGTCGACGAGTACGCGCACGCGGCAAAAATACCGAAAGCTTCGCTGCCGGCACCGGGCCAAACGTGGTCGTGTTCGGTCGACCCCAAAACCGGAAACCTCGCGGTGCTCTTCCTGTCGCCCAGCCAGGGCGAAGGTGTTGCCATCTATCCGCACGGCCAAGGGTCGCCGACACTCTACTACGCGTCGCCTAGCGCGGCGCTCGCCTACTGCGGCTTCGATAACGACGGCAACCTATTTCTCGATGGCGGCACCGATTACGAACGAGTCTCGTTTTGGGAGATCCCCAAGGGAAGCAACGGCTTCAACGAAGTGTCGATCGCCGGCGAGTTCTACAGCGCCGGCCAGATCCAATGGGACGGGAAGTATCTAACGATCGAGGACCTATCGTTCGATACTATCTCGCGCGTCCAGTTTTCCGGTGCGGGCGGCACGGTTGTGGGCGTTACCATGCTCGGTAAGATGGCGTCGAACTCGGCGCACCAGTCGTGGATTCAGGGAAGCACGTTGCTCGTTCCATACACCACCGGGCAGCATCGCACGCCGACGGTCGGCTTGTGGCGATACCCCGCCGGCGGCAGCCGCCCGGAGAAGAAGGTTCAGCAGCCGGGCAGCCTGCCCAACGCCGTCGTTGTAAGTCCCGCCGGATAAACCGCCGCACCCCCAGGGGGAAGCAGAGCAACCTGCGTATCTTTCTTGACTGCTAGGCCAAAGGAGCGCGGCATCATGACGACGCGAGCGATACGCTTTTCCATACTCGCCTTAGTTTTAGGAGGCGCGCTAACTG
>CAZMPP010000439.1:0-1646 GCA_964568035.1 uncultured bacterium | reverse complement strand
GACGGACGACCCTCGCACCTCAAGGAGGCGTGCGAAGGAAGCTTACGGCGGTTACGCCTGGAGTGGATCGACCTCTATCAGCTGCACGCCGTGGATCCCACGGTCCCGTTCGAGGACCAGGTCGGCGCGCTGCGCGAGCTGCGCGACGCGGGGAAGATTCGGTATGCCGGTCTCTCCAACGTGACGCTCGCTCAGCTGCGGGCGGCGCAAAGCATCGTCGAGATCGCCTCAGTGCAGAACAGCTATAACGTCGGCGATCGCGAGAGCGACTCTATCGTCGAGTATTGCCAAGGCAACGGCATCGTCTTTATTCCGTACTTCCCACTCGACGGCGGCGATCTTCACACGATCGAAGCACTCAAACCAATCGCGGCACAGGTTGGAGCGACCATCTGGCAGGTGGGGCTGGCGTGGTTGCTGCATCGCTCGCCGGCCATGTTGCCGATCCCCGGAACGTCGTCGCTCGAGCATCTCGATGAGAACGTCGCGGCTGCGCGCCTGCAGCTAAGCGACGAGGTGTATAAGGAGCTCGATAAGGCCGGGTAGAAAACACGCTGCCCTCAACTCTTCAACTTCGGAGGCGCTCGTTATGTATGTTCCCTCACTGCGCCGTCCACTCGTGGTCGTGGCGCTTCTTGCCTTCGCCGGATGCAGCGGTGCGTCGTCGCTGACGTCGCAACCATCGCTCGCAAACGCACCCGGTTCGTCATTCGTTCGTCCGGGAATGCCGTTCGCACCGGCCGTCGGTCACCATATCGGTTTGCCCTCGATCCATCCGAACTACGCGGCAAAGGGTTCGCTCGTCTTTGAAGGCGACCAGCTGGAAGCAGCCGTCAACATCTATCAGACGAAGAATCTGGCGAGTAACCCCGCGCCGATCGCGACCATTGCGGTCAGCCATGGATGCCCCTATGGCCTGGCGGCAGATAAGAAAGGCACGCTCTACGTTGCCGACAACTGCGGCGGCAACGACGTCGAGCTGTATGCCAAGGGGCAGACGACTCTCAAGTCGTCGATTACCACCGGCGTGAGCAACCCGCTGGGCCTTGCCATCGACAAGAGCGGGACGCTGTTCGTGAGCAATTATCCGGCGTCGATTACTGAATATCCGTACGGGGCGACGTCCCCATCGAAGACGATTACCGGCGGCGGCCTAGCCGATCCGTTCGGTTTAGCGCTCGATAAGAACGGCAATCTTTTTATTGCCGACTTTGGAGCCTTGCAGGTCTTTGAGTTGCCGGCAGGCGGCTCCAGCGTGACGCCGCTCAATCTTTCGGGCTTGAGCTCGCCGGTTGGGGTTGCCGTCAATAAAAAGACCGGCGACCTTTGGGTAACCGACGAGGGCGGAAATAAGATCAATATTTACGCTGCGGGCTCGACGACGCCCAAACAGACGATAACGGGGCACGGATCCCCGTATGCAATCAGTCTGCAGAATAGCGGCAAGCCAAAGGGTGAGGTCGTCTATTCCGATCTCGGTACCGATTCGATCTATGCGTTTAAGCCGGGGCAGTATACGTCGTATGCGACGCTTAACAACGGCGTAAGCCTTCCCACGGGTCTGCTGATCACCAAACTCTAGTGCTCGAACGTTTGTCTGCGGCGGCAGTCGTACTTGGGCTTTCATGCGCCCTGTACTTGATTGC
>CAZMPP010000438.1:0-1664 GCA_964568035.1 uncultured bacterium | reverse complement strand
CAAGGCTAAGGCGCAGAAGGCGCCGCCGCAGCGCCCGAAGCCGGCTGCCAAGAAGAGTACTTCTGCAAAGACACAAGGCAAGAAGGGGCCGACTCGAAAGACGACCGCGCAAAAAGCCCGAAAGGCCGCGGTTAAGAAGCCGGCTCCGCGGCACGTACTCAAACCAAAACGCCTCGTTGCCGGGTCCGCAAAGAAGGCTGTAAAAAAGAAGAAACCCGCGGCTAAGCGCCGCTAACAATCACGTCGATAGGGGGCTAGAGCATTGGCGGATATTGTGCGCCTACGGAATGTTGCATTCGTCGGACCTCACCACGCCGGCAAGACAACGCTGGTTGAAGCGGTCCTCGCTCACACCGGAGCGGTCGGACGTCGCGGTTCGATCGCCGACGGAACGACCGTCACCGATCACGAGCCTGAAGATGCGGCCCACCTGCAATCAACAACGGTGGGCTTTGCACATACGACCGCCGACGACATCGACATCACCATCGTCGACGCGCCGGGCTTCGTCGACTTCTTCGAAGAGACGAAGCAGGCACTGGCGGGCGTCGATGCCGCGGTCATCGTCGTCGAGGCCGATCCGGCGCGCGTCGTTCAAACTCAAGGAATCGTCGATTACCTCGAGTCGCTTCGGATGCCTCACGTTTTCGTGATCAACAAGATGGACCGCCCGGGCGCCGATTTCGCGCAGACGCTCGCGGCGCTCCAGAACGCTTACGGCCGCCACGTCGTCGCCGAACAGCTGCCGTTGGGAAGCGCGGAGTCGTTCTCGGGTTACGTCGACCTCGCGCGCATTACGGCGTACCGCTTCGCATCGGGCGCCGCAGCGCAATTCGCGCAACAAGAAGAGCCGATCCCCGCCGACGTCGCCGATACCGCCAATCGGCTTCACCTCGAGCTTTTGGAGGCGATGGCCGATTTCGACGATCATCTCATGGAAGAGCTGCTCGAAGGCGTGGAGCCGCCGCTCGATGAGATCGAGCGCGACCTTTGCGACGAGTGCAGTCACGATCAAGTCGTCCCGGTTCTCGTTGCGGCCGGCCTTTCGGGCGCCGGCGTCGAGGCGCTGGTCAACGCCATCGAAAAATGGTTTCCGTCGCCCGCGCAAGCGCCGCTTGCCGACGCGGAGGGCCGTCCCATCGAGCCCGATCCCGCCGGTCCGGTCGTTGCGCGCGTGATCAAAACCTCCATCCATCCGCAGAGCGGCAAGGTCTCGATCGCGCGAATACTCTCGGGAACGGTCAAGGCCGACGCGACGCTGTCGAACATCACCAAACGCGACGACAAAGTCCGCCTCGGCGGCCTCTACCGCTTACAAGGAAAGAAACAAGAGCCGATTCCGGAGGCCGGCCCCGGCAGCATCGTTGCGCTGGGCCGCCTGGAATCCGTTTCCACCGGTGACGTGCTCACGTCAAGCGGACACAAGGTGCTCTTGGCACGCGTTCCGGTCGCGGAACCAGTCTTTGCCGTCGCTATCAAACCAAAAGATCGCATCGACGAGGCGAAGATGTCGCAGATGCTGGCACGCATCGTCGACGAGGATCCGGCCCTCCGGCTGGAGCGCGCCGACGTGACCCACGAACTCTTGCTGCTGGGCAGCGGAGAACAGCACCTTTCAATCGCCGTCGAACGCCTCGCCCGCAAGTATAAGCTGGAAGTCGAGA
>CAZMPP010000437.1:0-1695 GCA_964568035.1 uncultured bacterium | reverse complement strand
CGCGCACTCCGGTGCTGCGATACGTAGTGACGATCCCCTCCTTCTGCAGCGCTTCACCAAGCGCGATGCTGTCGTGCGGCGGCAGGCGGAAGGTTACGATGCCCGACGACGTGCTCGCGCTGCGCAGGCTCGATATCTCGGCCCCCAAGCGGTCCAAGCCTGCGCAGAGCCGGTCGGTCAGCGCCAAGACGTGCTCGGCAATTTCGCGTGGCCCGCTGCGCTCGAAAAGATCGATTGCCGACACCATGGAGATGGTCCCGATCAGGTTCGGCGTCCCGCCTTCAAACTTGAGCGCTTGCGTCGACAGCGGCTGATCGTAATTGTGAAAGTCCCACATGTTCTCCACCGAGCGCCAGCCCGGCGCCGCCAGCTGCAGTCGTTCGAGAAGCCGCGGCCGCACGTAAAGAAAACCGACGCCGTGCAACCCGAGCATCCATTTTGCGGCCCCCGCGTAGACCGCATCCACGCCGGCCTCGCGCACGTCGAGCGGAAAGGCCCCCAGCCCCTGCATCGCATCCACGCAGAGCAGCACGCCGCGTTCGTGAGCGACGTCGGCGAGTTTGGCGAGATCGTGGCGATATCCGTCGGCATACGAAATCCAGGAAAGCGCGACCAATCGAGTGCGGGGCGAAATTTCGCGACGCAACACTTCCGCCGTCAGGCGCTCGTGCTCTGTCGGCAGCATGCGCACCTCGACGCCGCGTCGCCGCAACGCAAGCCACGGAACGGAGTTAGCCGGAAACTCATTGTCACAGAGGAGCACCTCGTCGCCAGGGTTCCAGTCGAGGCCCAGGGCGATGACGTTGGCGCCGGCACCGGTGTTGACGACGATCGCGATCTCCGATCCCGACGCGCCGATAAAGTTCCCGATGCGGTCGCGATACTCGGCCATGCGCAAGTCGTGCGGAAACGTCCCGAGCACGGCCGCCTCGCTCTGGGCGCGCACGAACTCGGCGATTCGATCTTCCGATGACCGCGGTAACGGACCGGCCGAGGCGTTATTGAGATAGACGTACCGCTGGGTTACCGCGAACTCCGAGCGCGGCAGCGGCGTCGTCACTCGGCGCCGATCATATCCTTCGTATGCCAGGCGATGTTGCCGGCACGGTCGCCGACCCGCTCGATTGAGGCCAGGACGAAGAGATAGCGCGTTCCGGGCCGCACTATCTCGGGATCGGCGCGCATCTCTTCTTGCAGCAGCTTGATGCTGCGCTTGTAGAGCTTGTCGACTTCGTCGTCGCGCTCGATCACCTCGCTGGCGAGCTTCGCGTCGCGCTCGGTGTAGGCGCGCATCGCGTCGAGCAGCATCGCGTGCGCTACGCTGGCGATGCGGTCGATCTCGACGCGCTGCGGGCGCATCATTTGATCGGAGAGTTTTATGGCGTTCTTCGAGATGTCGACGGCGTAGTCGCCGACGCGCTCGAGGTCCGTCGCGATTTCCAGCATCGCCGCGATCTCGCGCAGCTCGCCCGCGACGGGTTGCTGCCGCCAGATCAACTCGATGCAGTGCGCCTCGATTCGCCGGCGCAAGTCATCGACGACGTCGTCACCCGCGACGACGCGCGCGCCCGCCGAAGCGTCGCGACTATTAAGCGCGTCGACCGCAATGCGAATCGCATCTCCGACCAACGCGCCGAGGCGAACGACGTCGAGTCTCGTCGCCTCTAATGCTTCATGATACGCTGTCCGAACCGC
>CAZMPP010000436.1:0-1697 GCA_964568035.1 uncultured bacterium | reverse complement strand
GCTCTTTTGTGAAGACGTTAGTGCGACGTTCCGATCGGTGAGAACCGTCTAACCTGGAAATCCGGTAGGATTAATAGACCTTGAAAGCGAGAGGTTGAGAGCCATGGCCAAGGATTGGATACAAGTCGAAACCGGGAGGATCGGGCCACTCGCCGGCACCGTCCAATATCTTCTTCGCGTTCACGGCTATAGCGTTACCGTTGACGAGCAAGTCGGGCCCCATACGACCGCGGCGATCAAAGCGTTTCAAACCTTCCGCGGCCTTACTTCCGACGGAATTGTCGGCAATCAGACGTGGCCGGCTCTCATCGTCGACGTTTCCCAAGGCGACCAAAGCGATGCCGTTCGCGCCGCCCAGGATCAACTGAGATACCGGGATCTGCCCGAGTGCAAGAACCTAACAGTTGATGGTGATTTCGGCCCTTTGACCTACGCTGCGGTTCGCGCCTTTCAAACGTACGTGCGCGACAATCAAGCCGTGTGGGTTGACGAACCCGTCGTCGTCGACGGCATCGTCGGCATAAACACGTGGTACGCAATCGTGCTCGACCTGGGGCCGCTCCCCGAGTAGGCGGAGGCGCGGGTCGCGACCCCTGGAAGTCTACGCGTCCGAGGAGGGATTAACTATGACCTATACCGTGCAAGGCACGCTGCTTGAAGCGTGCTCGTGCCGGACGCTCTGCCGCTGCTGGATTGGCGAAGATCCCGACGGCGGTGCCTGCGACTCGTTCCTCGCATATAATATCGAAAAGGGCGAGATCAACGGAGTCGACGTAAGCGGGCTAACCTACGTGGAAGTCGTCAAGATTCCCGGAAACGTTCTGACGCAGCACAGCTGGAAACGGGTAAGCTATGTGGACGCGGATGCAACCGACGAACAGCGGACGGCCATTCTCGACGCGTGGCACGGCCGCTTGGGTGGACCGCTCGCGGACCTTAATGCTTTGGTCGGCGAAGATGTTGCAATTGAGACGATGCCGATCGAACACAACCTCAAGGGCGGCGAAGGAACGATCGTCGTCGGCGACAAGATTCGCGCCACGATGGCACCTTATCGCAGCGGGTACGGGGCAATCACGACGCTGCGCGATAGCATCTTTAGCACCATACCGGGCGCCCCAGCATATATTGCCAAGGCTTCCGAACACGTCGTCAATATCCCCGAACACGGAATGGTTTGGACGTTTAAGGACCGCAACGCAATTCAGGGCGACTTTCTGCTAGAGGCATAAAGTACGATGGCGGCGATCGCTGCATCCCGATACGCGCGCACAAGCACGATCGGCATCCTCGCCTGTGCGATCGCCGTCGCTTGGGTAGTCTGCATCTGGGCCGAGGTTAGCGGTATTGCTGCGCCGCTTCACCACGACGCGCTCTATCAAAGCGGGCGGCCGTATTGGCTCGCCGCGCTCGTCGTGCTCGTCGCCTGGCAGTTCATGACCGCAGCAATGATGCTGCCGTCCTCGCTGGGTTTGATCCGCCTGTATGCGGCGACCGCGGGGCGCATGCCTGACTTCCCGTTAGCATTGGCCCTTTTCTTAGGCGGCTACTTCGCGGTTTGGACGGCGTTTGCGCTGACGGCATTTACCGGCGACATGCAGGTACATCGCCTCGTCGATGCGTGGCCGTGGCTCGCGGCGCACGCCACCCAGATACCGGCGGCCACGCTCGGTCTAGCGGCAGTCTATCAGTTCAAC
>CAZMPP010000435.1:0-1716 GCA_964568035.1 uncultured bacterium | reverse complement strand
CGCCGACCATCAGGGCCGCGTCTACGTGGTTTCGCGACACGGTCGGTTTCCCCAAGTTCACGACGACGGTGCGCCCTACGACGTCGTCCCGGCGCTCGACACGCGGAGCGCCGGCAGTTTGCTGCGGAGTTTTCGCCGCCACGTCGAGGAAGCGGCGGCGCGCGGTTTTGACTGGCAAGCCGTCCTCGACGCGCTACGGCCGGAATCCGAAGTGCTTTGGCGCCGAGTGCCGGCCGTCGAGCAGCGCCGCTTCGAACGTCATTTACGCGGGCCCTGGGAACGCCACCGTCATCGCGCGCCGCAGCAAGTTCACCAAGTTCGACTCGCCTACGAAAACGACGGACGGCTTACGACCTTCGCCGGCCGCCTCGGGACCGACGGCGAGAACGTCGCTGTGGCATTGCGAGACGGTTCGACCGTAAGCATCGCACCGCAGTGGATCTTCAACTGCGCCGGCCTAGGCCGCGCCGCAGAAATGGCGCGCGATCCGTTCCTGGGAGCGTTGCTCGAGCGCGGCGTTATCTCGTCCTCTGCCAACAGACTCGGGCTCCGGGTCACGCAACACTTGAACGCAGTGGACGTAGCGGGAAGAGTGGCCCCCGATCTTTGGATTGTGGGGCCACTCGTGCGGGGCTCGCGATTCGAAGCGACGGCGGTGCCCGAGATTCGCGCAATGAGCGAAACGGCCGCAGGGCAAATATTATTAACGCTGCACGACGCGGCGGAGCCGACGCTCAGCGCGCGGCAATGATTCGCCTCTTCAAACGTCGGACGGTGACGTATGTCGCCGCAGGGTTCGCATTGTGCGCCTTCTCCGGCTGCGGCGGCCTCGGTACGCCCGATGGGCCTGTCGTCGGCTCGGGCGGCGGCGGATCGCCCCCGGGCACAAAGCTGGTTAACGTCCACATAAAAGTCACCGTACCCAACGCCGGCAAGAGCCCCAAGTTCCGACCCGGATACGTTTCTAAGAACACCGCGTCGTTAGCTATTGCATTATCCTCAGTCGACGGTAGCGCCGTCAGCGGCGTCAACGCGACGACTATCGAGACGTCGCACGGGGCGCGTAACTGCTCTACGGAATCGGGTGACTTGGTCTGCACGGGCAGCGCTTCGGGATCGCCCGGCCACGATGTTTTTGCCGTAACCACCTACGCCGGCAGCAACCTGACCGGCTCGGTCCTGTCGGCGGGAACGGTCGAGGCACAGATCGGCTCGAACGGCGGCGGAGTCGAGGTCAGCAATAAGCTCTCGCTCTCACTGGGCGGCGTTATCGATTCGATGAGGCTCGCAGTCGTGCCGCATCGATCGAAGCGCGGGAAAGAAACGTCGGCCTCGGTCGCATTATCCGCATACGATGCGAGCGGCGCGCAAATCGTCGGCCCCAGCGACTTTGCTTCCCCCATCGTGCTATCGGTCGAAGGCGATGCAAAGAAAGCCTATACGCTTCACGCCGGTAGCCGGTTCGGTGCGACGCTCTCCATTGCTAAGCCCACGTCGAATATATCGCTGCGCTACGACGGCAACCAAGATGCGTCGTCGATTACCGTCGCTGCGGCAGTCGACGGCCCAAGCTCGATCGGAGCGGACGCGCGCTTCACGCTGACCGGCAAACAGCCGCCGCCGCCAATCGGCACCATTTATGCGCTCAATCTCGGCGCCGCCGACGGCCAAGGCGCGACGGTTACCGAATACGACGGAAAGGCGAGCGGAAACGCA
>CAZMPP010000434.1:0-1759 GCA_964568035.1 uncultured bacterium | reverse complement strand
TTCAAGCAGCTGCCCGGCGATGCCGAACTGCGCACGCGCGCTTTACGCGTTACCATCCCGCAGGCCGTAACGGTTGCATCCCTGGTTGAACGCGAGGCAAAGAGCGAGTCCGACCGTCCGCAGATCGCGGCGGTCATCTATAACCGCCTGCGCCTGGGCATGCCGCTGCAGGTCGATGCGGCCATCGAATACGCGCTGCCGCGCCATAAGACGGCGCTCTCGTTTGCCGACCTCAAGCTCAATTCGCCCTACAATACGTATACCCACGCGGGTCTGCCCCCTACGCCAATTGCCAATCCGGGGCGGCCGTCGCTGGAGGCGGCGCTCCATCCGTCGAAGAGCGAGTATCTCTACTACGTGTATTGCGGAAACGGGCGTCACGTTTTTTCCCGGACGCTGGCCCAGCATCAAGCCAACGTCGCGCGCTGCCTACAATAGGAGGAACCGATGCCATCAACTAACGGCGCCAGCGAATCGCACGGGCCATTGGAGCTTCACGACGTTCTGCGAATCGGTACGGGAGACGACGTCGAGATACAATTCGAAGTCGTCGGACTGGTTGAGTCCGAAGAGGGCGCCTCTTACGCCGTACTCCATCACGACGGCGGCGAGGGCAACGAGGATCAGTTTATCGTTACCGATCTTGACGGCAACCTGCTCGACGATCAAAGCGTGGCCGAAGAGATCATCGAGTACTTTTTGGAGGAGCCGTAATTCGAGTTCTCTTTCTCTCGGCTAGCGTCGGCGTCGGGCACTCCTCAGCGGCCAACGCCGTCGGCGCCGAGCTGCGTGCCATCGATCCGCGCGCCCAGACTCCGGTCGTGGACTCCTATGACTATGCCGCCTTGGTGGTTTCGCGCATCGTCTCCGATGGGTACCTGCGCATGGTTAAGACCATTCCGCAGATGTACAAATATATTTACAACCGAGCCGAGCGCGCCACCGAGGTCGGTCGCTTCCGTACTTGGGCCCATCAGTTCACGGCGAGCAACTTGCGCGCGCTGATGCTGCGCGAGCGGCCCGACGTCGTGGTTTGCACGCACGCCTTTCCTTGCGGCGCGATGGCCGAATATAAACGAACCTATGCCGACGCTCCTCCGGTCGTCGCCATCGTTACCGACTTTGCCGTGCACGGGTTTTGGATTCACGAGAACATCGATCGCTACGTCGTCGCGACCGAAGCTATGCGCGACGCGCTGCTGGCGCGCAACGTGCGTTCCGACGCGATTGCGGTCAGCGGTATCCCGGTTCGCCGCGAGTTCGAGGAGGGGGCCGAATCGAAGGCCGCACTGCGCGAACGGCTAGACCTTCCACGCGACCGGCGGATCGCGCTGCTGATGGGCGGCGGCCTAGGAATCGCGCCGCTGGAGCGGATGCTCTCGGCGCTCGAAGCGGTACGGACGCCATTGGCGGCCGTCGTCATCGCGGGGCGAAACCGGCGCATCGGCAAGCGACTCTCGCGCGCTGCCGAAAGCGTGAACTATCCCGTTCGCGCGTTGGGCTTCGTAGAAAACGTCTACGACTACATGCATGCCGCCGACGTGCTGGTGACCAAGCCCGGCGGCCTGAGCACTTCCGAAGCACTCGTTGCCCAGGTGCCGATGGTGCTCTGCAAACCGCTTCCGGGCCAAGAGGAGCGTAACGCGCGTCTGCTGATCGAGTCCGGTGCGGCGGTGCGCACGCGTCGCATCGACGAACTCGCCGCCGCCGTCGACGACCTCTTCGCCGACGGTGAGCGACGCGATCGCATGATTGCCGC
>CAZMPP010000433.1:0-1765 GCA_964568035.1 uncultured bacterium | reverse complement strand
ATGAGCGGCTCGTCGCTCTCGCCGGTCGCACGCGCGTCTTCGTAGGCTTTCTGTAAGTAATCGACCGTCGGCGCGACGTGAATCGTTGCCCGATGGTGCGGCTGCGGATTCGTTCCCGGCCGGCTGGTAAAGTTCGGCAGCTCGCCCAGCGCGAGATTCAACTTCAGCGACGGCCCGACCGTCTTCCAACTCTTTACGCGCTCGACGAACGCTCCGTCCAATAACGATTCATCGAGCAAGTCGAGGAACGTCGTGCGCGGATGCGCGTTTGACGCCACCGCCTTTGCCCGCACGGTAAAGCGATGGATGTGGGTCTGCGACATGTCGTACTCTTCCGGATAGACCGCGACCTCGACGCCCTCAGCCCGTCCGTCGTCGCCCGTAAGGACGCGCCGAACCGCCGCCGCCGGAAAAATATCCGCGCCATACGCCGTTGCCGCGTCGGCAAGCGCGCGCGATACCGCCCCCATTCCACCGTTCACGTAGGCCCACGAGCCCTGCGTGCCGAGTACGCGTCCGGCAAGGTGATGCGCTAACACGTACCCCGTGCCCGCATCGCGCGGACCGAGATACGTTCCGATCAGCCCGTCGTTGACCAGCTCGGCTTGCAGCACCGGCGTGTTGACGTAACGCTCGACCAAATCCGCGGCCGAGCCGCGCAACAACGCCTGCGTCTCGGCATCGAAACGATCGAAGCGCGGTTCCTCATCGGAGAACGAATCGAAGAGCGCCCGGCCCAACCGATCGGTGCGCTCGACGTACGCCGCAAACCCGGCAACGTCGCGCTCGTCGAAGGCGCCGATCTCGCGCGCGTTGCTCGCGCTATCGGTCCCCAGCAGCAGCGAGCGCCCGTCGAGCAGCGGCGAAAACGCGTACGGGTCCTTGCGATAAAACGAAAGGCCGCGCCCGCGCAAATCCAGCTCTTCGACGAGCCACGGATCGAGCAAGCTCAGGACGTACGATGCCGTCGAGAGCGTGTAGCCCGGCCAGATACCGGTCTCGCTGACGGCCGCGCCGCCGACGTCGTCGCGCCGTTCGAAGAGCGCAACGGAGTGACCGGCGCGCGCTAAGAGCGCGGCGCAAGTCAAACCGTTATGGCCGCCGCCGATAATGACGGCGTCGTACGAAGGCTTAGGCCTTGATGGGGTGCGCGGGTTCAGCGATATGACGGTCGCGAGGCGAAGCAGTCCCGGCAGTAGACCGGTTTATCGCCGCGCGGGTTAAACGGCACCTCGGCCACGCCGCCGCAGCCGCTGCACGTCGCCGTGAACATCTCACGGGGACGTCCGGTGCGGTCGCCGCCGCCGTTGCCGCCGTTCCCGCGCATCGCCTTGCGCGCCTGACGGCAGTCGGGACAGCGGTTGGGCTTATTCTGGAAGCCCTTTTGCTCGTAAAATTTTTGTTCGCCCGAACTGAAAACGAACGGGCGTCCACAGTCCACGCAGGTCAGCTCTTCATCTACGTACACGAAACCAGAAGCTCCTTAGACTCTACCGACAACCAAGTTGACGAGAGCAGCAATTTGGTCTGGCGCTTCTGCGACTTTTGGCATGCGGGTCCCTGCCGAAGGTCCTAGGAGAAATTGGGGCGCAGGAAGTATCGTGGCCGAGACAATCCCCGAAGTAATCGAGCCCGCCTCGGCGGCCGACTACTTCGAAGTGATGACGCGGGCGGTGTTCCAGGCGGGCGTCAAGTGGCGCCAGATTGCCGAGCATTGGGACGCCTACCGGCTGGCATTCGCGGAGTTCGATCCGGCCCGCGTCGC
>CAZMPP010000432.1:0-1772 GCA_964568035.1 uncultured bacterium | reverse complement strand
ATCGCCGCCAGCGGCATTGCCCGCGTCATCTCAGTGTCGATGAATCCGGGCGCGGCGGCATTGACGGTGATGCCGCGCTTGGCAACCTCGCGCGCCACGGTTTTGGTCAGGCCGATCAGTCCGGCTTTAGCGGCCGCATAGTTGGCTTGGCCGAAGTTACCGGTGACGCCGACGACCGAGCTCACATTAACGATGCGTCCGTAACTGCGCTCGAGCATGGAATCCAGCACCGCTTTGATCATAAAAAAAGGCCCCGAGAGATTGACTTGCAGGACCGCTTCCCATTCTTCGACCGACATATTGCGAATCGTGTGATCGCGCGTGATGCCGGCGTTGTTGACGAGGAAATCGATCTTCCCGTGCTCTTGGAGCACCGCGTCGACGGCCTCCTTACAACGCTCGAAGACTCCTACGTTGGTCTCGTAAAAATGAAGGCGTGACGCGGCGCCGTTTAGATGCGATGCCAGCGTCTGGGTTCGTTCCCGGTCCTCCGGGAGACCAAGTACGGCAACCGTCGCGCCGTCCTGAGCGAGCAGCGAGCTGATGGCTCCGCCGATCCCCCGGGAGCCGCCCGTGACGATGCCGACCCGTCCTTGAAGAGCTGATGTTTCCACGCGCTAGATTTACCCAACTTCCGCGCGGTTTACCTTCCGCTCGCTTTTAAACCGGGACCTATGGACTATCAGCGAAACGTTTTGCCCTCGACCAAGCTTTCTTTGGAGGCGTAATGATTCACCGAGGTTTGTGCGGCGCGCTCAGCTTGAGTGTGGCTTTCGCGGTGCTCGTCGGTTGCGGGGGTCAGGCAGCGCCGGGCGCTCTACCGGAGCGCCGTGCGGTGGCGCAGCACCTCATAGCCAGGTCGTGGATGCTGGCGGATCTCTCGGGCAATGATTTGCTTTACGTCGCGAATACGGCAAGCGATTCCGGCCCGGCGAACGTCTACGCTTTCTCATATCCCGATGGGACCTTAGTAGGCACCTTAACCGGTTTTGTGAACCCGAAAGGCATCTGCGCGGATAAATCCGGCGACGTCTTCATCACCGACGAAGATGGATATGAGGTGGTCGAATATGCCCATGGGGGCACCAGTCCAATTCAAGTGCTCGCTGATGCTCACGAACCAACCTCATGTTCGGTTGACATGAAAAGCGGTAAATTAGCGGTACTGAATCGTGACCACAGTGCGAGCGTCTATAAGCATGCCGCAGGCGCGCCCACAACGTACGCCACACCGTTCATGCCTTATTTTGCCGCCTATGATAATCGCGGTGATCTCTTTATCGACGGCTATGCCAATCCGTTTGCCGTTGCCGAACTGGTCAAGGGAGGGAGTAGCTTTCAGAGCGTGTCGCTCGAAGAACACACTCGCGGCTTTCAACCAGCGGGGCTTCAGTGGAATGTCGGCTTACTCGCGCTCGGAAGCGCCAATCCTTATCAATACGCGTGCTGCGGTCGCTTCTTCCGCTATGACATCGCCGGCAGTATCGGAGTGAAAACCGGCAGCCACGGGATTCGTGGCAGTCTCTCCGACTTCTACATATACGGTTCGAACGTCATCGTAACCGATGGTAGCAGCTCAATCGACGTTTACAGCTACCCCAGGGGCAAAACTCCGATACAGACGATCAAAGAGCCCGGGCATACCTCATATGGCGTAACGATCTCCATTGCCCAGACGCATCCCCGTCGGTCGAGAACGGTCGTTCGGTCCGATTGAGCAGCGCTCCAACGTACCTGGCCGTTATCCTCGGCCTCACTTCGTGTTCGGCACC
>CAZMPP010000431.1:0-1789 GCA_964568035.1 uncultured bacterium | reverse complement strand
CCGGTCTCGTCTTCGAGGGTCAAGAAGACGAAGCCCTTGGCGGTGCCTGGCCGTTGCCGCGTGATGACGAGCCCTCCGACGCGACAGATGCTTCGCGGCGCGAGATCGGCAAGACCGTCAGCCGGTATGACACCCAACTCGGTCAGACGCGCGCGAAAATGCTCCATCAGCTGGCCGCCCGGCGTAACGCCGGTCGACCACAGATCGAACGAGGCGAGCCGTTTGAGTGAGACGGCCTTGAAACGAACGGGGGGTTCGTCCACGTCCATTAGCGCGCCGAGTTCGCCCCGGGCTTCGCGTTCGTCCATGCCGCGCAAGGCCCACATCGCTTCCCGTCGCGACGCGTACCATGGCGCAAAAGCACCGGCGATGGCGAGATTCTCGAGCGTTTCGCGCGCCAACTGCGTGCGTTTGGCAAAATCGCGGACGTCGGCGAAGGCGCCTTGTCCGATCGCCGCTTCGAGCCGCTTCCGCTGCGCGTCGCCCAATCCGCGCACGAGATGGAAACCCAAGCGCAGCGAGCCTTCGGATTCCACGTGCGACCAATATTCGCTGGCGTTAACTTCGATCGGTTTGATGGTCACGCGATGGCGGCGAGCGTCGTTGACCAGCACTTCGGTCGAGTAAAAGCCCATCGGCTGCACGTTAAGAATCGCGGCAGCAAAGACGGCCGGGAGATGGCATTTGAGATAGGCCGACGCGTAAGCCAAGAGCGCGAAGCTGGCGGCGTGCGATTCGGGGAAGCCGTAATCGGCGAATCCTTCGAGCATATGAAAGAGCTGCTCGGAGGCAGCGCGCTCGATGCCGTTGGCGACCATGCCGTCGACCAGCTTGTCGCGCAGCGCCTGCATGCGATCGCGCGACCGTTTATGTCCCATCGCGCGCCGCAGTTGATCGGCCTCTCCCGGAGAGAAACCGGCGGCTTCGATCGCCATGCGCATCCCTTGCTCTTGAAAGAGCGGCACGCCGAGCGTCCGCTCCAGCACCGCGCGGAGCTTGGGATGCGGATAGGTTACTTCCTCGAGTCCCGCGCGCCGGCGCAAGAACGGGTGAACCATCTGTCCTTGGATAGGACCCGGACGAATGATCGCCACCTGCATAACGATGTCGTAAAAGCAGACCGGCTTCATACGAGGCAGCATTGACTGCTGGGCACGCGACTCGATTTGAAAGACGCCGATCGTATCGGCGCGCTGGATCATCTCATACGTCGCGGCATCGTCGGACGGGATGGTGTGCAGCTCCAGCCGGCGCGGAACCGCCTGTGGAAGCCACGGATCGTTGCGGGCCACGCATCGCCGGTAGAGCGTCATTGCCTCGCGCAGCAGCGAGAGCATTCCTAAGCCGAGCAAATCGATTTTGATTAATCCAAGATCTTGTAAGTCGTCTTTGTCCCACTGCACGACGGTACGATCGCGCATCGTCGCCCACTCGACGGGCGCCACCTGCACCAGCGGATCGCGCGTGATCAGCATGCCGCCGGAATGAATTCCGAGGTGCCGTGGAAAGTTCGCGATGCGCCGGCAGAGCTCGAAGAGCATCTCCGGACCGGCTTCGTCGGGAAGCTCCTCGCGAGCGTCAAACTCGCGCGCGACGGCGTCGACCTGCTCGAGCGATAATCCCAGCGCTTTACCCACGTCGCGAATCGCCGAGCGCGTTCTATAGGTGATGACCTCGGCGACCATCGCTGCGTTAGAACGCCCGTAGCGTTCGTAAACGTATTGAATGACCTGCTCGCGATCTTGGTGGGCAAAGTCCACGTCGATATCGGGCATTTCGCGTCGCTCCT
>CAZMPP010000430.1:0-1830 GCA_964568035.1 uncultured bacterium | reverse complement strand
TGATGGAACGTCGTAAAGACCAGCCCGGCGCGCAGTCCGTCATCGATGTGCACCGGCATCACCACCGAGCCGCGCCGCGACGTCACCCGTACGCGGTCGCCCTCGTCGACGCGATAACGCGCGGCATCGTCGGGCGAGATGTCGAGACGTTCGCCGCGGCGCAGCGGCGACGAGTAGCCGCCGCTCTGCACGCCGGTGTTGAACGAATCGAGCCGCCGGCCGGTCGTCAAGCGAACCGGATACTCGGCGTCGAGCGCTTCGACGGGCGGGTCGTGTTCGACGGCTGCGAAGGGAGCGCGCGCGCCGCGAACCGGACGTTCCCAAAGGCGCGCATGCAGGAACCGTTCGCCGGGGTGCGTCTCGTCATAGCAGGGCCATGGGATTCCGTCGAGGTGTTCGAGTCGCGCGTAACTCATGCCGGCGTGCCAAGGAGATAGGGAGCGGCATTCGTCCCACGCGGCCATCGCCGTGTAATCCGGCCACTCGGCTCCGAGACGACGCGCGAGCTGGCAGAGAATCAAAATATCGTCGCGTGCTTCGCCGGGCGGATCGAGCGCCTTACGACAGCGCTGCACGCGGCGCTCGCTGCTGGTGACCGTGCCTTCGGACTCGCACCAGCTCGCAGTCGCCGGAAAGACGACTTCGGCGAGCTCGCCGGTCTTGGTCAGAAAAATATCTTGCACGATGAGGTGGCGCAGACTGCGCAGGAGATGCAGCGCTTTAGTTTGGTCGGCTTCCGATTGTGCCGGATTCTCTCCGATGACGTAGAGCGTGTCGAGGTTGCCCCGTTCGACGTTTTCAAACATCTCGGTCAGGTTCCAGCCGCGTTGGTGGGGCAGCGTAGCTTGCCACGCCGACTCGAACTTCGTGATGCTCGCGGGATCTTCGACGTCTTGACCTCCGGGAAACTTATTGGGGATCGCGCCCATATCGCCGCCGCCCTGAACGTTGTTTTGACCGCGCAGCGGATTGAGCCCCGAGGCATATCGTCCGACGTGACCGCAGAGCAGCGCCAAATTGATCAGCGCCCGGACATTGTCGACGGCGTTGTGATGTTCGGTGATGCCCAGCGTCCAGCAGAGTTCGGCGCTGGGAGCGCTCGCATAGACCACAGCGAGCTCCGCGATGAGCTCGGCCGGCACGCCGGTCGTCTCTTGCGCGTACTCGAGCGTATAGGGTTGGACCGCCTTACGATACTCGTCGAAGTCGCTGGTTGCGGCCTCGATAAACTCTCGGTTCTCCAGGCCCCGGGCGAGGATCTCGCGTCCGACGGCGTTGGCCAGCGCGATATCCGAACCAACGTCGAGGCCGAGCCATCCATCGGCCCAGCGCGCACTCGACGTGCGGCGCGGATCGACCACGTAGAGTTTGGCGCCGTTGCGCGCCGCGCGCAAGACGTGATGAAAGAAGATGGGGTGCGTTTCGCGTGCGTTCGAACCCCATAGCACGATCACGTTGGTTCGCTCGATCTCCTCGTAGGAGCTCGTTCCCCCGCCCGCACCGAAGACCGCCGTCAGACCGACGACGCTAGGTGCGTGTCAAGTCCGGTTGCAGCTATCGATGTTGTTGCTGCCCATGACCGAACGCGCGAACTTTTGCGCGACATAGTTCATCTCGTTCGTCGCTTTCGAGCAGCTGAACATTCCGAAGGTGCGGGTCGAACCACGATCGCGCGCGCCGGCCAAGGCCGATGCGGCGCGGTCGAGTGCCTCGTCCCACGTTCCGGGTCGAAGCCGGCCGCCGTCGCGGACGAGCGGGTGGGTCAAGCGAAGATAGGGCATACTCACGAAGGTGTAATTCGAGCGCCGCGCAGGGGCTCCCACCGCCGGC
>CAZMPP010000429.1:0-1843 GCA_964568035.1 uncultured bacterium | reverse complement strand
GGCGGAAAAGTTCAGAAGTTCACCGAGCGCACCGGTCAGCAGCAAGAAGTCTCGCCGATCGCGCTGCCGTCGAAACAGTATCGCACGGTTCGCACCGAGCCGCTCGTCTTCGATTGCTTCGACCATAAGCGGCTCTATTTCGGATCGAACGTCGTCTTCGCCACCGAGAACGGCGGCCAGAGCTGGCGAGCCATCAGCCCCGATCTGACGCGCTCGCACCCCGGCGTCCCAGCGGTTCTTGGAGGCTTTGAAAACGACGACCCGGCAAAAGGCATGCATCGCGGCGTCGTCTACGTACTGGCTCCCTCCTACGTTCGCTCCGGAACGATTTGGGCCGGCACGGACGACGGACAAGTCTGGATCACGAGAAATGCATCGAGCGTCGCGAGCGTGGCCAAGTGGCAGAACATCACGCCGCCGGAACTTACGCCGTGGAGCAAGATTGCGCAGATCGATGCGTCCCGCGAAGACGATAACACCGCGTTCGTTGCCGCAACGCGGTTTCGCCTCGACGATCTCCGCCCGTACGTCTATATAACGCGCGACGCCGGCAAGCATTGGACGCTTGACGTTCGCGGACTGCCAAACGCGCCGGTCAACGCGGTGCGCCAAGATCCGCTCGAGCCGCGCCTGCTCTACGCGGCGACCGAGAACGGCGTCTTCGTCTCGTTCGACGCCGGTGCCAACTGGCAATCGCTGCAGCTCGACCTGCCGCGCACCTCGGTGCGCGATCTCATCGTCCATCAGAACGACGTGGTCGTCGCGACGCACGGCAGAGGCTTCTGGATTCTCGACGACGTCGAACCCCTACGCGAGTTGGCGCGGGGTGAGGTTCGTGCCGTGCACCTCTTTACACCGGAGACTGCCTATCGCGTTCGCCGCAGTACCAACACCGACACGCCGCTGCCGCCCGAAGAACCGCGCGGCGAGAATCCGCCCGACGGTGCGATCCTCGACTACTTCCTGCCGTCATCGGCACAGCGCGTGGAGGTGTCGGTCTTCGACGAATCCGGCCAAGAAGTTCGCCGCTATTCCAGCGACGATGCCGCGCCGAAACCGATGCCGAATCTCGACAAGCCGGCGTACTGGGAAAGGCCGTTCCGGCGGCCCGGCACGGCGCCAGGCATGCACCGTTTCGTTTGGGATTTGCGCGAGCCGGCTCCACACGCGTTCGAACAAGACTTACCGATCTCTGCCAATCCGCACGACACGCCACGCGTGCCGGAGGGTCCGTTGGTCGTTCCCGGACGTTATACGGTCCGCCTGAACGTGGATGGCCATACGAGCACGCGCGAGCTGACCGTCGTCATGGATCCGCGCGTGACCATTTCGGCTGCGGCCCTGGCCGAGCAGTTCGCGCTCGCCCAGCGCCTCGCATCGCTGATGAATCGCACCTATGCCGCGGGCCTCGGGCCGCTCAATGCCTCTGCCGCCGCGTTGCTCGACGCTATCGACGGCGCCGACGCCCCGCCGACGCAGCAGGCGGCCCGGGCGGTAGGCACGCTTGAGTCGCGCTTCGAAGCACTCCGCTCTCGAAAGGAGCCATGATGAAAATCGCCATTGCACTTCTCAGCGTGCTCGCCGTCGTCAGCTTTGCCGGCACGACGGCAATCGGCGCCACGCCCTCGCCCGAGCTCACAATTCCGATGCACGCTCAAAACGGGTCAGGTGAGGATGGAACCGCCACCCTATCGCAGGAAGGCGGCGACGTAAAGGTCGTGATCTCGCTGAAGGGCGCGCCTACGACCGAGCAGCCGGCGCACATTCACGACGGCACGTGCTCGGACCTCAAGGGCGTTGCCTATCCGCTAACCAACGTTACGGCGGGATCGTCCACTACTAT
>CAZMPP010000428.1:0-1851 GCA_964568035.1 uncultured bacterium | reverse complement strand
GGCTCGAATCCCCATCTCAACGACGAGGCTCCGATGCTCGTGCTGCGCGATCAACCTTTGGATGTCGTCCAGGTTCCGGTCATGGCGGCAGTGCGTGCGTTCACCGCCAGGCACAACCAGTCAGGGCAAAACCAATAGCTTTACAAGCCCCGTCGTTCGTTTTCTCGGATGAGCATGCCGCGAGCCCGATTACGAGGTCTTGCAAGGCAATTATCGCAAACGAATCCCCGGCGGCCGAAGCGGGTGGATAGACCTTAACTCCCCCGTCGGCATCGATCCGAACGTCCATAAAGACGTTCAGCGTCGCCGTGATCATGTCTTCGCGTACGCCGAAGCTCCCCAACGCGGCCGAAAGATTTTGCAGACAGCTCGGATGCCCGAACTCGCCTCGGCGCGCGAACATCTCCTCGCTGCATGGCGAAAGCAACATGTCATGCACGTGTGATGTGTCCTCGACAACGCGCGCGAGCGGCGTACTGTTACCTGAATAGAGTACGCTCCCCGCGGAAATACGAATCGATTCATTGTAGTCGATCGTGCGGCCGGGCGAGAAAGACTCGGTCAGATCCGTCTGCCTGAATAAAGCCAAGTCGGCAACCTGCCTGCCGTGCAGGTCGACGATCTTCAAGATATCGCCGGGGTGTAACACCATTCCGGCTCCGGTCTGCGCCGGAATCTCTACGATGGTGGCCGGAACGGGCACTTCCATTCTTCCTCCGTGCGGCGCCCGGCGTATTGGCGGGCCTCGCTGGAAACTCCGAACTCACGGAGTTCTGGGTTAATGGAGCCCTGCAAATCCATCTCGCGTGCGCGTACGAGTCCTTGAATCCGCTGAAAACGGCCACTCTTGCGGGCGTCGTCAAATTGGCGATGCGTGTTGAAGACTAGCACCGGCGAACTGAACCGCCGCGTTAACCGCGAGCTGCGCTGATGCATGCCGACTACGAAAAATGCTTGGCCGGCGAAGCTGAAAGCAAAGTTTGAAGCGGTTGCGTCGGTTGATGCGGCCTTGTCCCAATCGTAGTGTAACGATCCGAGATCCGCTAGACGCTGCAGGTACTGCCAGAGCTGCGTTTCGAACCATCGCTCGTCTCCACTCGCCGGCTCATCGAAGACGGCCACGAACGTCGTATACGGAGACGGTATAAACGTCTGCTCGGCAACGAAGGCGGCGAGGTCGCGGGCGAGCCCCTCGGCGGCGCGCAGATCGCTGAAACCCGGATAATATCCAAATCGGTAGCCTCCCGCCGACACGGCCGCTTTACCCGCGACGCACGAAAACGTTGGACCCAAGATAAACGCTCGGATGGCGCGATCCGCCAGTACGGCCCTGGCCGCCGGTCGCTGCCAGTCGAGCAGCCGCACGAGCGCTGGACCTGTGGGCGCAGAATAGTTACTGTATCGCAGAGCCTCTGCGGACACAAATGGATTCGCAGTGCCGTATAGCGACAGTGCCTGCCGTGGAGTTATGACGCCCATTGGGCCCTTTCGTTCGCTTTCGACGCAGCGCGGTGCAGGATGTGATCGCCATACCGGACGCCTCCATACCGACAGTACTCGTACAACGCCAGCCAGCTGCAGGTGGCGCGTTCCAGCACCCATAGCGGCGCCGCCAAGACGGCGAGGAAACTAAAATAGCGATAGGCGCGGCCGCGGCTCCACCCAACCAGTGCCGGGAAGATCGACAGCGCCGCAAATGCTCCAAGGGCAAGCGGTCCAACTGCAAGCCATCCCGCAGTCAGTATCGGCAGAACTGCCAACGCCGCTACAAATCTGACGGGTCGCGCAAACTCGTCATACGCTTGGCGCACTCGCTGGTTCAGAAAGTGCCGCAATGTCGCCGGGCGCCGT
>CAZMPP010000427.1:0-1853 GCA_964568035.1 uncultured bacterium | reverse complement strand
TAGTGAATGTAGAGCGGGACGCCGATGATGTACTCTTGGATGATGTAGGCTTCTTTGAGATGCGCGGCGCGCGCCTCGAAGTCGTGCGCGTCGCGGATAAACATGTAGCCCTTACCGCCCGCCGCCCCATAGAGCTTCACGATGACGGGGCGGTCGATCTCGGCCCCGCTGCGAAACTGGCGCGGCAGCGTCAAGCCGGCACGCGAAAGCCACTGGCGCTGCAGCTCTCGGCTGGCCTCCCAGTCGAGCACTGCTTTATTCCCGAAGTAGGGAATCGTCATTTTCTTGTGCTCTTCGAGGGAGAGATAGGCGACGAACGATCCGTGGGGGACGATAATGACCTTGCGCTTGAAGAGCTCGTCCATGAGCGTCATAAACTCGGAATAATTGTCGAGAGCAATCACCTCATCGACGAAGTTAAAGGAACGGTAGAGCCGCTCGGTATCGCGATTGGAGATGGCAAGCGTGCGGAACCCCTCGTCGTGAGCTCCTTTGAGGATCTGCAGCGCCGAATGCGAGCCCAGCGTGGCGATCGTGTAGGGGCGATTCATGTAGAGAACCTCTGTACGCGCTCGCTCACGCGTCGTTCCTTTCGCTTGCGCCGCTTGTATCGCTAATCGTCACGGCTTTCTCGATCGCGGGATTGCATAAGAGGCGCTCGATCGCCGCTTGCAGCACGCCGCGCTCTACGGGGAGCCCCTTGGCGTCGAAGAGGCGCCATGCCGTCGCCCGCCCCCCCTCGAGGGGCAGGATCCAGACTTCGCCGGGACGCGGCGTGTTGGAATCCAGGACGCTAAGGCGATGTTTGTTGGGATTGAAGAGCGTTTCGTCGCTCATCACGCGAATTGCCAGCCCTTCCGGATCCTCGTCGGGAAAGAAGAGTATTTCGCTGCGCGCAACGCGATCGGTATCGACGCCGAGGCGGCGCAGCGCGACCAGCGCGGTATAGGCGGCGTTGTCGGGAATTTTCAGGCTGATCGAAACGGCGGTCACGATGCGACCGCTTCGACGAAGCTGCTGAAGAGGGCGGCGCCCCCCGAGGGCGAGAGCACGTCATCTCCCTCACGCCGGTCAAGGTGATTGTAGTTCCACCCGTCGCGTTCGGGATGGGGCATGATCGCCAGCACGTTGCCCGCCTGGTTGACCAAGCCTGCGCAACCCAAGGCCGAGCCGTTAGGAATCGCCGAGTCGTCCACGCGCCCGTCGGCGTGCGCGTACACAAAGGCGAGGTGGCCGCCGGCGACGATCTGGTCGAGATGGTTGGGCGTCGCCGCGAGGCGCCCTTCGGCGTGGGCCGCCCACGCCGGAAAGAGCGCATCGCTCGGCAACGCTGCCGTGATGCGGCTACGCGACGGTGCGACGGCAAGCTTGCAGTAGACGTGCCGGCAGATGAAGTGCGGCTCCGGCGCGTTTTTGGTGAAGGCTGCCGTCGGTTTGCGCGGCGCACCTACTCCGGGAACGAGCCCTGCTTCCAGCAAGATCTGCGCCCCGTTGCAGATTCCCAAGACCAAGGAACCGCTTAGCGCCGCTTCCATCACGCGATCCATCATCCGGTCGTGCGCGGCAATGGCACCGGCCCGGATACGGTCCTCGTATGCGAAGCCGCCGGAGAGCACGAACGCGTCAAACTCTTTCAAGCGCGCGGCTTGCGACCAGTGCACCAACTCGGCGTCGCCGCCGCAATCCCGAAGCAGGCGCACCGTCTCGTCTTCGGAGTTGGTTCCGGGAAAGACGGGGACGGCGATGCGGCCGCTCACGGGAAGAGCTCCGCCAAGGGCCGCGACCAGATCTCGAAAAGCTCCGCAATCTCGAATCGATCGCCGTTCACGATCAACTCGGAGCCTTTGGTCGTC
>CAZMPP010000426.1:0-1892 GCA_964568035.1 uncultured bacterium | reverse complement strand
ACGATGAAGTGCGTGCAGCCGTAGTTCTTGCGAATCATCGCGTGGAAGATCGCTTCGCGCGGTCCGGCGTAGCGCATCGCCGCCGGCAGCGTGCTCAGTTGTACGCGATCGGCCGGATAGTAGTTATCCAGCAGCGCGCGGTAACAGCGCATGCGCACGTCGGCCGGAATGTCGTCGCTCTTCGTCTCTCCGACCAGCGGGTGGAGCAGCAGTCCGTCGACGGTCTCGAGCGCGCACTTCTGAATGTACTCGTGGGCACGGTGCACCGGGTTGCGCGTTTGGAAGCCGACGATCGTCTTCCAGCCACGGCGTTCGAACTCGGCGCGAGTCTCGGCCGGCGTTAGGCTTTCGGGGTTGCTCGGCTGCGGCAGTACCCAAACGGGGCCGCCGATGAGCACCTCTTTGCGCTCGTACAGCGCGGCGACGCCGGGGTGCTTCTGATCTTCGGTGCGATATACGTTGCGCGCTTCGTGCGCCTTGTCGTACTCGAAGACGTCTTCGACTTCGATGATGCCGCGCAGTTCGCCGTCGCCGTCGTAGAGCGCCGCCTTGCTGCCGACAACGGGGGCTTCTTCGCGATCCACCGCCAGGACCACCGGGATGCTCCAGGGCAGGCCGTTGGCCAAGCGCATCGTGGGCACGACCGACTCGTAGTCCTTACGCGTCATGAAGCCGGTGAGTGGACTGCATGCGCCGATGGCAATGAGCGCGAGGTCGTTGAGTTCGCGCCCCGTGAGCGTTAGCCGGCGAAGGTCCTTTGCCGACTCGCGCAGCGCCTCAGGAGAGTCGACGGTTCGATTGATCAGTTCCCCGCCGTGTGGTGCGATCATAACGCCGCCTTGGCGTCTACCGAAAGGAAACCGCGCTTGGAGAGCTCGCCGAGAATTTTCGAGACGCTTTGCTCGACCGTCTCGGTCTCGCTATCAACGATGATGTCGGGATGTTCCGGCGCTTCATACGGATCGGAGACGCCGGTGAAGTGCGCGAGCTCGCCGGAGATCGCTTTTTTGTAGAGTCCCTTGACGTCGCGGCGGACCAGCTCGTCGAGCGAGCAGCGGACAAAGACCTCCACGAAGTGCGTTTTGCCGATGCGGTCGCGGGCTTCGCTGCGCGCCTGCGCGTACGGCGAGATCGCTGCGGTGATTACGGCGGCACCGTGACGTACCAGCAGCGATGCGACGAAGGAAATGCGTCCGATATTGATGTCGCGGTCTTCGCGGCTAAACCCGAGTCCCTTCGAGAGATGGGTGCGGACCTCGTCGCCGTCGAGTACCTCGACGCTGCAGCCGCGGGCGCTCAGTTCGGGCGCCAGACGTTCGGCAATCGTGCTCTTTCCGGCACCGGACAGGCCCGTAAGCCACACGGTGAATCCCTGGTTCAAGTGAAGTTCCTTTCTGGAGGCCTTTGTGGGAGGAGGCAAATCGCGGGGCACCTATCGCTCTAAAGCGGCAACTTCGAAGCCGAATGACCCCAAACGGTCCCGCTTCTTCGCCCTCAGATTGTTGATTCCCGGCAACTTTTTGGCCCCTTTTCCGTTCGCTAAGGGGTTTTGAGAGAGAACTGCGCCGCATGGAGGCGAGCGTAGGCGCCGCCTTTAGCTAACAGTTCGTCGTGGGTGCCGATTTCGACTACGCGGCCGGCCTCGATGTAAAGCACCTTATGCGCGCGCCGCACGGTGGAGAGGCGATGCGCAATGATCAGCGTCGTGCGGCCGGGCAAGAGCCGGTCGAGGGCTTGCTCGATCATCGCCTCCGAGTGGCTGTCGAGCGCACTGGTTGCCTCGTCCAGAATGAGGATCCGCGGATCGCGCAGCACCGCGCGGGCTATGGCGATGCGCTGGCGCTCGCCTCCCGACAAACGCAGGCCCCGCTCCCCGACCTCCGTCGCGTAGC
>CAZMPP010000425.1:0-1893 GCA_964568035.1 uncultured bacterium | reverse complement strand
GTTGGAGCGACCCGACGTTATTTGCCGAGATCGTCGTCTCGTTTGGGTTGTAGCCCGAGCGCTGGAGGTCGAAGCCGAACGTACTCCAGTCGGTCGCGGACGGCGGTGTCTGTGTCGGGTTTGGTGAAGGCGACGGCGTAGGGCCCTGCCCGGTCGTTCCGGCAACGTAGTGATTCTGTACTTGCGTCGCCGTCAACACCTTTCCGGCGTACACGGCGACTTCGTCGATCGTTCCATTGAACGCTGGGTCGCTGTGCCCTGCGTCGTTGGCGATGGTGAAGCCGAACCCGGGAGAATAGTCTTTCAAAGTGCCCGAAAGAGTGGCTGCGGCGTTTTGAACGCCGTTGATGTAGAGGCGTCCGGTCGTGCCGTCGTAGGTTCCCGCGACGTAGTAAGGCGTGTTCGGCGAGAGATGGAACGTCGAGCCGATTTCCAGCACCCCGGCGCTGGTGAAAAACTGCGCGAGAATTTGGCCGTTTGCCCGAAAGAAAAACCCATAGGGCGCATAATACGAGTCGGTTCCGTACCCCAGCGCGAACGTGTACGTAGCGGGCGTCTTCGGGAATTGCAGCCATGCTTCGAGCGATACCGCCGAAGCGGGCTGTAACTTCGAGGTGGCCGGAACGGAAACGGTGCCGGCCGTCGTAGCGCTGCCGGGGAAACTCATGGCCTTATCGGCATATCCCTGGAGAAGGCTCGCCACGCCGCTAGTAACTGACGACCCGATCGATCCGTTGAGGCCATTGCCGCTGGCATCGGCAGCCGTCGTGCCCGTATCGTCTACGTGATAGTATGCGGTCGGTCCGTCGTTCAGAACGACGCTCGAGTAGTTGCCGTTGCCGGTTGGTGTAGGCAAAGGCGTCGGTGTGGGCGGCGGAGTAGGGCTGGGCGTTGGGCTTGGCGTCGGCGAGGTTGTGGTTGTGCCCGCGTTATAGTGATTGGCAACCTGTGCCGCCGTCAGCACCAGATTTGAATAAATAGCCACCTCGTCGAGCGTGCCGTTGAAGGCAGGATCTTCGAACGCCGCGTCATCGCCGATGGCGAATCCAAAATTCTTAAGGTAGCCGGTCAGCGTGCCCGACTTTGTGCCGGTCGCCGCCAGGATGCCGTTGACGTAAAGGCTGCCGGTCGTCCCGTCGTACGTACTCACGATGTGATACGTCGTGTTGACGGCCAGCGCCGGTCCCTTCACTTCAAGAACGCCGCCGGTCGTATAAAATTGCGCGACGATCGTTCCACCGGACCGAAAAAAGAGGTCGAAGGGTGCATAACTGCGATCGCTGCCGTATGCGACGGCGACCGCATAGGTCTTCGGTAGGCTGGTAAACCGCAGCCACGCCTCGAGTGAGACTCTCGTCGTCGGCTCCATGGCTTTGATTTCCGGAAAACTTACGATACCGGCAAGCGTGGCGGTGCCGGGAAGCATCATAGCGTTGTCGATTCCGGTGATCAGTCCTCCGGCGTTCTCGTGCACCGAAGTACCCACGGTCCCAACATAACCGTTGCCGCTGCCGTCAGCGGCGACGGCACCGGCATCGTCCAATCGGTAATAACCGGTGGGGCTATCCCCTAGGATTACCGCAGCGTAGTTCTGCGATACGTCCTGCGGGCGAAAGTGACGGTGGCGGGCGGCTGGAGTCGGAGGCAGCGAGTTTCCGTGTCCGCTACAGGCGATGACAAGCGACAGCAGCGCGAGTGAGAACAGCGCGCAGACGTACATACGCTTACCAACGTCTGTCACTCGATAACCGTAGCTCAGGTGCTACTTGGGTAACAGAGCAATACGTCCCACGATATGGGACCTCCGAGTCAGGGGTGCGCTACGGCTACGGGATTATGCTGAAAGCCGTTCCGAGGTCTTTTGTGCCGCCGGCGGCGGTCGTCCCGAAGAGT
>CAZMPP010000424.1:0-1903 GCA_964568035.1 uncultured bacterium | reverse complement strand
CGACGCCGCCGGCAACTTGTACGATGGCGACTGCAGCAGCACGCCGGGCATCTATTCTTACCCAACGGCGACGAAGAAGTTCAGCTCCAGCTTGGCGCCGTCGTTCTATACAAATGATACGATCACGATGATAGGGTGCGTCTGGGGGGTGGCCGTACACTAACGGGCATGGCAGCCCGTATTCTGGCCTTCTTGGCGGCGGCGCTTTTGGCCGGCGCCGCCCCTGGCGACACAATCTACGCGCATCCCGGCGAGCGCATTGCGATTGGAAGCGGCCGCCTGAACCTGTACTGTGTTGGGAGCGGCTCGCCGGCGGTCGTGTTTGATGCCGGGTTTGGCGATTGGTCCCCGGCCTGGTCGGTCGTGCAGCCGCGAATCGCTAAATGGACACGAGCATGCTCGTTCGATCGTAGCGGATACGGATTCAGCGACGCTGGACCGATGCCGCGCACCAGCGTTCGCATCGCCGACGAGCTGCACACCGCGCTGCACAACGCTGCGATTTCGCCGCCGTATATTTTGGTCGCGCACGCGTTCGGCAGCTACAACATGCGGGTCTTTGCCGACCGGCACATGCGCGACGTCGGCGGAATCGTTCTTGTGGACGCCAACGATAGCGACGTCGAGCCGGCAAAGTGGCAGTCCCGCGACCATCGCAGCTTTCAAAGGATCGTCGCCACGATGCGTGTCTGCCAACGTGCCGTGGCCAAAGGTCTGCCATTGCCGCCATTGCCGTCGCCGACCGGTCGGCCTCCGGGAACGTGCCCCGGCCTCTTCTTCCGCGGCTTGCCCGAATCGCGCTTCTCCGACGGGCTCAACGCCGCGCTTCTGCACCAGGTGCAGACGCAAGCTTCTCTCTACGATGCGGCAATCTCCGAGATGGAGGAGATGCCCGGGGATGAAGCTTACTTGCAGCACCACGTTACGTCTTTTGGCTCGCGGCCGATTCGCGTACTTACGACTTGGCATTTCGGTAAACCACCGGCGACGCCGGCGAGCGTGCATAACGACCGCATGGCGTTCGAGCACGATTCCGCGCTAGCGCAGGGCTCGTGGTTGCGCCTCTCGACGAACTCGAAGCAGATTTTCGATTACGACGAGGGCCGGCAATACATTCAACTCGACCATCCGGACATCGTCGTTGACGCAATTCGCGAGGTTTTGAATTCAGAGCAACGCCAACTTTAGCACCAGTTCGACGCTAGATTTTGGCACGCCGCCGGTCGGGCAGACCCTCGTGACCCAGGCGGTGCTCGCGCAATAATCCGGGGGAGTCGCCGGAATAGGCCCGAACGGACCCCCTATGATAGGCACGGATTTGAGCGGCCGCGCGTTCGCTATTGCGGCGGTCATTGCAGTACTGGCCGGCTGCGGCGGGGGATCTCGGCCACAGTTACCACCGACTGGACCCTTGCAACAGAGCGGTTCGGCGAAGAGTGCCGCCGTGGGCGGACAACCCAACCACAGCCGATCATGGATGGCTCCCGATGCTAAGGCAAAAGATTTGCTCTACATCACCAACCCGGGTCACAATGAGGTACTGGTTTACACCTATCCGCAATACAAGTTGGTGGGAACGCTGTCGGGCTTTTATTTCGTTCCCGACGGGGTATGCACCGACAAGAAAGGCAACGTCTGGATCGTAAACAACACCGCCCAGGAGATTGTCGAGTATAAGCACGGCGGCACGAGTCAAATCGCGAGCCTGACCGACCCGGGCTATTACCCGACGATCTGTTCCGTCGATCCAACGACTGGAAACCTCGCCGTCGCCAACAAAGAGACCATCGACTCTTCTCCGCAACAAGGGAACGTTGCCATCTACGCGCATGCCAAGGGCACGCCGACACTCTACAAGGATTCCGAACTTTTCCAGGTGTGGTTCTGCGGCTACGACGATAAG
>CAZMPP010000423.1:0-1912 GCA_964568035.1 uncultured bacterium | reverse complement strand
GACGAAGACCTACGTCTCGCAGGTCACGGCGCTCACGCTCTTCGCACTCTATCTCGCCAAGCTGCGCGGTACCTGCGACGAGCGGCGTCTGCGCGAGGTGGGCGACGGAACTAAGCTGCTGCCGGCGGCCGTTGACGTCGTGCTCAACACGTCCGACGAAATTCGCAAGGTCGCGCGCGAGCTGCGCAAGGCGCAGAGCGTGCTCTTCATCGGGCGCTACGTGAACTTTCCGACCGCGCTCGAGGGCGCGCTCAAACTCAAAGAGATCTCTTACATACACGCTGAGGGCTATCCGGCCGGTGAGATGAAGCACGGACCGATCGCACTGCTCGACTCGACGGTTCCCGTCGTCGGCATCGTCACTCAGGATCGCGTGCGCGACAAGATGCTCTCCAACATCATGGAGAGCAAGGCGCGCGAGGCACCGGTCATCGTGGTCGCTAATCGCGGCGACGAAGAGGTGCGCAGCGTTGCCGATCACGTCTTTAACGTGCCGAAGGTCGACGAGCTGCTCTCGCCGATCGTCAACGTCATTCCGCTGCAGCTGCTCGCCTATCACATCGCCGACATCGTAGGCAAAGACGTCGATCAGCCGCGCAACCTCGCTAAGACCGTCACCGTAGAGTAATGCTCCGCAGCGACGGTCGCCGGCCCGACGAGTTGCGGCCGGTGAGCATCGAAACCGGCGTGCTCAAGTACGCCGAGGGCAGCGCGATGGTTTCGTTTGGAAACACCCGCGTACTCTGCGCCGCGTCGCTGGAAGAGCGCGTTCCCCCTTGGATGAAAGGACGCGGCCTGGGCTGGGTGACGGCCGAGTACGCGATGCTCCCGCGCGCCACGCAGGAACGAACGCAGCGCGAGGCCGCGCGCGGACGCGTAGGCGGTCGAACGCACGAGATTCAGCGAATCATCGGGCGCGCGTTGCGCGCCGTTACCGACACCGCCAAGCTGGGCGAACGCACGATCTGGATTGACTGCGACGTCATTCAGGCCGACGGCGGCACGCGCACCGCCGCGGTCAGCGGCGCCTGCGTCGCGCTGGCGCTGGCACTCCGCCGGCTCTTCGATCCGGCCGACAAAGCGCGCTGGCCGCTCAACGCGATGGTCGCCGCGGTCAGCGTCGGCATCGTCGCCGGAATGCCGCTGCTCGACCTCGCCTACGACGAGGATAGTCAGGCGCTAACGGATATGAACGTCTTTATGACCGATGCCGGGCGTTACGTGGAGATCCAAGGCACGGCCGAGGCGGCACCGTTCGACCGGCGCGAGCTCGACGCGTTGCTGGCTCTGGCCGATGGTGGAATACGCCGTATCTTCGCCCTACAGAATGCGGCGCTCGATGCGGCGCTGCCCGTGCATGCCGGTTGACGCCGGCCTGCTGGCCCTCGTCCAGCGCGTCGGCGCCTTTCACATCACTCAACGCGGCATGAAACGCGCGCAGGCCGCCATCGAAGCGGCGATCGCGCAAGACGACGTGGAGGAAACGCTTCGGCGCTCCTATGTCGCAGAGGTTCGCCGCTATTTCAGCGGGTTTGATTCCGAAGCGCGCACCCATCTGCGCGACGTCGACCGTCGTCTCGAGCAGATCAATCAGATTCACTTCAATCTAACCGCCGAGCGCGGCGTAGCCGTCAAGCGCATCGAAGCCACCAGCGCCGTTCTATCGGAGCTCGACGCCATGGCGGAGCGTTCGACGTGAGATTTCTCGACCGCGCCGGACGCGCCACGATGGGATTCTTCGAATACGCCGGCGGCTTGACGATGCTTTCGGCCGAATCGGTCGGCTTCGCCGTTACCTTGAAGATCCGGCTTGCCGAGACGGTTTCGCAGTGCGCCCTGCTCGGCGTGCAGTCGCTTATCATCGTCGTTCTCACCTCGCTCTTCACCGGCATGGTGATCTCGCTGGAGTCGG
>CAZMPP010000422.1:0-1915 GCA_964568035.1 uncultured bacterium | reverse complement strand
CGTCGTTGAAAGCACCCGTCAGCGACGCGACTTCGTCGCCGCCGGCCATAACGAAGCGGCGCTGCGTATAGTCGCCGTCGGCAAGGGCGCGCAGCGATTCGCTGACCTCGTTGATCGGCCGCAGCGCTTGGCCCGCAAAGAGCCGGCCCACGAACCACGAGAGTAAGATCGCTGCCAGCGCGATCGTCACGACGATTCGCCAATACGGAATCAGCGAGATCATCAACAGCGGAAATGACGGTTCGAATCCAACGTAGCCGCCCTCGACGTAGGTTAACGAGAGCGGTTCGAGACTCGTGGGATCGGGCGGGACCGGTGGAAACGGCCCGCGATAACTGTAGACACGCACCGGCCCGCGCGTCGAGTGATACGTGTAGATCTGCGGCCCACGCATCGAGGGCGGAATAAAGTGCTGCATTCCACCGGCGGCCAGCACCGCCGCCAGCGCCTTGGGGCGCAAGGTCTTGTCGCCGGCCAGGTAACGCCCCTTGAGATCGAAGACCGTCACGCGTAAACCGATGCCGCCCAGCGAATTGACGAGCTCGGGGGCTGCCTGCGTGAGCGACATGCCTTCGCGCCGGTACTGATCGACGAGAATGCGCGCCTCTTCGTGCTTGGCGATCATCACATCGGCCGAGAAGCGCCTCAGCTCGAAGACCAAGGCGATCGAGGAGGCGAGAATTACGATAAGGACGGTGATTCCGAGGAGCACCGCGTAGAGCGCCGATAACCGCGACGCTAATTTCACTTAGGTAAGCTTCCCCTTACTGGGACAGACCGTAACCGACGCCTCGAACGGTGCGAATAAACGAGCCCGGTTCGCCCGGCCGGTCGATCTTCGCGCGCAGGTACGAAATGTACGTTTCGACGATGTTCGGGCCCCCTTCGAAGTCGTGGCCCCAGACGATCTCGAGCAGATGGTCTTTACTAAAAACGCGCCGCGGCTCGCGCATGAAAACTTCCAAGAGATCGAACTCGCGCTGCGTGAACTCTAACGTCTCTTTGCCCTTCCAGGCCTCGTGCGTGCCCGGGTTGATCGAGATGTCGCGCCAGCGCAGCACGTTCTCTTCGATGAGCTGCGGGCGCCGCAGCTTAGCCTGCAGCCGCGCGATCAGCTCTTCAAAGACGAAGGGCTTGACCAAATAGTCGTCGGCGCCGGAGCTCAGCGAGCGGACTTTGTCTTCGGTGCCGCCCTTGGCGGTGAGCATAACGATCGGCGCCTGCGTGATTTCGCGCAGACGCGGGAGGAGCGTAACGCCGTCGATCTTCGGCATCATGATGTCGAGGACGATGAGTTCCGGGTCGAAGACCTTGACGAGCTCGAGGGCCGCGAGGCCGTCCACGGCCGTCCGCACCTCGTAGCCCTCGCGGGAAAGACCCAGTTCCAACATCTCCCGTACCATACGGTCGTCGTCGATAACCGCAACGCGGGCATTGGGCATAACGTTCATTTCTACGCTGCATCGTGCGGTCTCACCCTGTGAGGCACCTGAATGCGCGCTAGGCAGCGCGAACGGACGACCGCCATCGGGAGACGCGCAGGCCGGAAACTAGGGAGGCTTGGCCGATTGCCTCGAGGGGGTGGGCAACGACCCGAATTCCCTGCTCGGCGAGGCCGGCGAGCGTTCGTTGATCAGGTGCCCAGCGGGCAAAAAGGTGAACTTCCTCGGCTTGGACGGCGTGGCCGAGCGTGGCAAAAACGTCGGCCAGGGTGCACTCCCGGCGTGCCAGCAGCGGCTCAATCACCTCAGTACGGAAGCGGGCCGCACCCCAGCCGCCGGCCGCGATTAGCAGCCGCGACAGATCTCCAAGTTGGGCGCTTTCGAAGTCAACGACCGCCGCCCGAATCCGGCCGGCGAGGCCTTCTTCAGTCTGGGCGTGGAGGGTCGCCCCCGCAATCGAGGCGGTCGGACCG
>CAZMPP010000421.1:0-1930 GCA_964568035.1 uncultured bacterium | reverse complement strand
CCAGCTTGTTCGGAGGCAGGTGCTCGAGCTCGCTCAGGCGCCGGCCTTGATCGCGAAAGAAGGTGACGACCCGCGAGGTCGCCCGATCCAGCAGCCAATCGGCGGTACGTTCGGCGGGAGTACGGCGAAAGTCACAGGGATTATGTTCGGTGTGGACGATGCGCCGGACGCCCGCCATGATCGCGGCAGTGCGTCCCCAATACTTGCCCACGTGTGTGTGCGTGTGGACGATATCGGGAGCGTACCGGCGGATTTCCCGTACCAAATTAAAGAGAAAGAGCCGATCCTTGCGACCCTTGCGGGAGGCATGAAAAAGCGGAAATGGCAGGGCGGCCGACTCGCCGGCCGACGGTTCGTAGACCGTCAGCAGCGCCGCGTCGACGCTGCTCGAAGGCAAACGCCGAAGCAACTCCACGGTCAGCCGTTCGGCGCCGTAGCCGCTAATCGACGGCAGAATATGCAGAACTCGCACGGCGCTCATGCGGCGCGATGAAAGAGAAACTCGCAGAGTGTCTGAAAGAGGATGGCGACGTCGAGATACGGCGACCAGCTCTGGAGATATTGCAGGTCGTAGCTAAGCTTCTCGCTCACTGCAGAGGTGTCCATGCTGCGTTTCATGTGCACCTGTGCCCAGCCGGTGATTCCGGGCCTCACCAAATGCCGCTCGTCGTAACCGGCAAGCGTCGTGCGGAAGAGGTCGACGAACACCGGACGCTCGGGCCGTGGACCGACAAGCGACATATCACCGCACAGCACGTTGAAGAGCTGAGGCAGCTCATCGATGCTGAAGCGACGGAGAAAGGTCCCGGTACGCGTTTTACGAGGATCGTTCGAACTCGCCCAGACCGCGCCCGACTTCGCTTCGGCGTCGGCGCGCATCGAGCGAAACTTCAGAATTCGGAACGTCTTGCCCCCGCTCCCGACGCGCTCTTGTGAATAGAAAATTGGAAAACCGGAATCAATGGCGACCGCGATTGCTGCAACGATCATCACCGGAGCGAAGAGCAGGAGCGCCAGGCTGCCGAAAGTGACGTCCATCATCCGCTTGATCAGTTGTGCGCGCGGCGTGCAGGCGCGCAAACGCGAGGGGACGATTAGAACTTGGCTGCCATCGGTCTGCAGCGAGAGTTCGTACGAATGACGCGCGATGTTCGGCGGAGCGAAGGCGAGGCGAATTCGGTTGGCAGCGGCAACCTCCAACAGATGCGCGAGGAGCGATGGCGCGATCATCTCCGTCAAAATGAGCGAGTCGCATCCCCAAGCCCGCGCTTGGTTGAACCACTCGACCCGGCGCAGGTTAGGATCCCGGCTGAGGTCGATCTGCTCGTCACCCTGACCGCCGTGGTCGACGGCGATGAGGAGCGTTTCAGAGGTCTCGGCGAGCTCGAGATTGTTAGCGACCTGCTCGAGATGCTCGGCCGGCCCGACGATCCCGATGCGGCGCCGGCTATGCTGCCATTGACCCTGCCGGATGTTATGAAGGAGAGCGCGCGACGATCCGACCAGCACGATCGAGAAGACCAGCGCGAAGATCAAGCCGATGCGTGAGGTCGAAATCTCTGGATAGATCGTGAAGACGATAAGTTGGGGGATCGTCCCGATCGCCAAGGCCGCTACCGTATAATACAGCTCGTCCTTCATCGACAGCGCGTAGGTGCGGCGATAGAGTCCAAGCCGGTCGAAAACGAAGACCCACAGCGCGACGAAGATTACTTCGGCGAGCAGTAAGTGGCTGACGATGCGAGGCGAGTTCCAATGGTGGAACCCGATCAGGGCGCCAAGATTTGAAGCAAGAACGAACAGCGCGATGTCGCTGGCCAAAAGAATCGCGACCCATTTGAGGGGATAGGTCCGCGGGGCGGTGGTGCCGGCGAGCTTGCGTGACTGCTTCGGCCGCTCGAGAATGCGCGTTGCCATGGATGTTCAAATG
>CAZMPP010000420.1:0-1941 GCA_964568035.1 uncultured bacterium | reverse complement strand
CTATAACAAGAATCTGACCGGCTATCATCCGGGAGCGTTTACGCCGTTCGATCAGATGTTGGACGTCGACATATAGCGTAGGCCAACAGCGCGCATCCGGCGAGCGAGAGCGCGCGCAGCAGCGCCCACGCGGGGACCGCGGCGAGCAAACCGCCGGCGCGCTGTTCCTCGAGCCAGACTTGCGCGGCGCTCGCGGCGGGGGCCGCGCGAAAACCGGCGAGCGCATCGGGCCACACTGGTGCGGGATGATGCGCGCCGATAAACGCGCCCATGGCAAAGAGCAGTGCGACGGCGGCGGCGGCAATCCACTGCGCTCGCCATTCCCGGGCCTCTCCTAATGCGATGAAGGCCAGCAGAGCCGCGAGCGCGAGCAGCGCACTTTGAACGATCCCGGTCGGACGCTGGGCCAGCCCGAGCCAGTCGACCGCAACGAGCAGCGTTCCGGCCAAGGCCACGGCGCGGGTGGTCCCGTGCGTGCGAAGCGCACACCACACCGCGGCCCCGTATGCCACCAGCAGATCGTGCTCGTGGACGAAACCCGCCACGAACGGAACGAGGGCCGAGAACGCTGCGAATCGCGCAAAACCTTCACGGACGCGAGTTGCAATTAGAACCGCCGTCGCGACCGCGACGACCGCACCGGCGAGTCCCAACCACGCGGCGGCCGGCGGAGAAGCGCCGAACCCATAGGCAATCGCCGCCGGCGTAATTTGAATGGCGCTCAGGCGTTCGGCGCCGGCGTGTGCTGCGAGGACCTTTGCATAGGCGAGCGGCCACGACCAGCCCAGAGCGAACGCTCCCAACGCGTAGGTCGCAACCAGACCGAGTACGATCGCGAGTGTCGCGCGATTGCGTCCGAGCACGGAGAACAGTCCTGCGGATGCGTTCGGCTGAGCGAACGCCACACACGCCGCTATCGCCGCGAGCCATCGCGAACGCGCGACGACGACGAGAGCCGCGCCGGCAAAAGCGGGAAGGGCGATTTGGCCGAGTGCGAGGTCGCTGGTCAGCGGGCCAAATCCGATCGCCAAGGCGAGTGCGGCTGCAAAGGCGGAGAGTTTAACGGTTAGTGCGGATCCGCGCAACGTGGTCGTGACCATTGCGAGCAGCGCTGCCACGAGCACCGCGATCCAGAGTAGCGCGGCGCGATCGTACGGCAGTCGCGCAAAGAGGCTCCAGACGGGTACAGTGGGCGGCGGTCCAACGAACGGCAGCAGCTCGTCTCGCGACGGCGTTACGCCGTCGACGGTGCGTTCGGTGTTCCAAATAGCGCGCCCGTAAGGGTTGTCGCCGGCGTTCCAGGTTGCGCCGGCCGACCAATACGCTTCAAAATCGCGCAGCCTCGGTCCGGGCGTAGCCGCCGGACGCGCGAAGAAGACGGCGCCGGCGATCGCTGCAAAGGCAACACCCAGCAGCCATCGCCGCATCGTCAAAAGATCGTTCCTCGCGATCCGGGCGAGGCGATTGCGTGTGACTGCGCCATGACGAAGAATAGTCCGAAGAGCGTTGCAAGGTACCACACGCTAATGCGAACGCGCGCCGCAAAGGTCATCGCCTCGGCGCGCGGATCGACGTGCCCGCGCCACGCCGAGAGCATCGCCGGGAGCCCAAGCAGTCCGATCACGAGCACGAAGAGAATCGGCAGATGCACGAGCACGGCGAATCCGACGAAGAGCACGAAGCCGACGATCCAGAGCGGCGGCCAGAGCGCGGCGACGATGCGCCCGCCGTCGAACGGCGGCATCGGAATCATGTTGAAGAGATTGAGAAAGGCCGAGAGATCGGCGCACGCATACCAGAAACGATCTTGAGTCGCGGCACCGATCGCGTAGCAAACCGCGGCCAAGCCCAGCCCGGTGAGCGGCCCGGCCAACGCGATGTAGGCATCCTGTTCGAGATCCTTCGGTGCGGCGCCGGCGGTGAACGCGCCTAGCAGTGGGA
>CAZMPP010000419.1:0-1942 GCA_964568035.1 uncultured bacterium | reverse complement strand
GCTGCCGGACAAGCCGGTCATCGAGTTCAAGTACACCAACGAGCTGCGCGACGGCCGGAAGGACTCCACCATCTGGGGCTCCACCGACCTCACCGGGCTTCCCTACAACCTTGCCCCGTATCCGATCACCCCGGCGCGCAAGCTGACCGCGAGCTGGATCAACGTCGGTGAGCGCCACGAGCACGTCGAGTGCGGTCAATCCCGACCCGATGATAAGAACGTCGCCCGCCACGCGACGATAATCGAATCGCCAAGGGTCGCGGACGTAACCGGCACGGCGCCGGATTTCAATCGGAAGGAAGTCGTCGTTCGGCGGCAGATTCCCGGTTGCCAGCACGAGGCGTCGCGCACGCAAACGCAGCGCTGAGGAAGTCTCAATCGTGAAGCCGCCGTCGGCGGCTCGCGCAACGAGCGCGGCCTTTTCGCGAATGTGCGTGAATCGCGGTCGCCGAAACGCACGCTCCGCGGCCTCACCCACGTATTCGCCGTAGAGCGCCCGCGAGACGAAATCAGAGGGCCCTCCGCGCGATCCGAGCCAATCGACGAAGTGGCTTGGATCGTCGGGAACGAGGCTCATCATGTGGGCGCGGGTGTTGAGCAGATGCTCGCGGTGCGCGGTTCCGTAGGCAGCGCCTCGCCCAAGCGTACCCGCCTCGAACAGCGAAAGCGAAAAGTTACTCGGCGCATTCTCGGCGAGTTGCACAGCAATGGCGCAACCGCTGAACCCGCCGCCGATTACGGCGACGTCGACGTAGGTCATGGCTAAGAGGCTACCGCGTCTAAGGAGAGTATCTCGTCGTAGGTACCGATGGCGGTCTCGCACCGCCGTGACAACTCGTCGTAGACCAAGAACTGCTGCAAAGGTCCGCTGTAGACGTGAAGCGAGATAGCCGGTGCTCCCAAACTCGCACCCACTCGATGCAAGTCGAACTGCCCCGCGCGTGAGTCAATTTCGCTACGCAGGAGCTTTCGCGATTCGCGAGGCTCAATGTGAGCGTACCCGGGAGTCTCCCCCGAGTCGAGCCGGACGTAATCCTCGACCTCAAGACAACCTTCCAAAACGGTCATCCAACATAGCTGACCACCGTGGTCGTGGATCGCGGAAATGGAGCCGGGAGCCCAGTTGAGGAGGAGCACCTCAAACCGGGCATCCCGATAGACACACGTCCTGGTATAAGCGCTAGGCCGCGCCGGCAAACGGCGGCGAGCGGCCGGCCAAAGGGACGCGGCGCCCCCCAGCAGGCCGCTTACGATCTCGCCACCGCCCTCGAAAGCATGGGCACTCCGAAGGCCGTCCACCAATGCGTAGAGCAATCGAGCAACCTCAAAAGATGACTAAAGTTAATTTATGAGGCCATCTTCCCCACGGAATAGCCCTTCCCTCCCAGTAGGGACCAGCCGCAGAAAAGATGACCGGCGTCACCTTTACGGCCAGTGGCCTGTCTCCTCCTTCGAGGGCCTAGTTCGAGATTACGTCGCGGGTTTCCAGCGCAGATCCGGCTGGCGCGCCGCCCGCGTTTCGTCGACGCGGCCGACGACGGTCGTTACTGGAGCGTCGAAGAGCGGCTGCGGATCACGCTCTGCCTGCGCCACGATTGCACGCAACGCCTCGACGAAATCGTCGAGCGTCTCCTTGGATTCGGTCTCGGTGGGTTCGATCATCAAACACTCGGGGACGATCAGCGGGAAGTAGATCGTCGGCGCCATGAAGCCGTAGTCGAGCAAGGCTTTCGCCACATCGAGCGCGCGCACGCCGTGCTCCTTCTTTAGGGTTTGCGCCGACGCGACGAACTCGTGCCGGCAAAGCTCCGGGTAGGGCGTCTCCAAAAACTCGGCAACTTTGACGCGAAGATAGTTCGCGTTGAGTACGGCCAGCTGCGACACTCGTTTGAGTCCCTCGGCGCCATTGGCGTAGAGATAAGCGAGCGCGCGCGCCGCATGC
>CAZMPP010000418.1:0-1950 GCA_964568035.1 uncultured bacterium | reverse complement strand
AATATATGCGAAGGGCGACGCTGCGAGTTCGACGCTGACGCACGCGGAAAAGTGGCGCGCCCGGAGGGATTCGAACCCCCGATCCCAGCCTTCGGAGGGCTGTGCGTTATCCAGCTACGCTACGGGCGCACGCGGGCTGTCAGCGTGCCGCGTCGGGGGGCGCCCCCGTGCTCGGCATGTGCTTGAAAAGATCGAGCTTATGATCGATAAGCGTGCGGTAAAACTTCCGAACGCAGTCCGGATGGCCGAAAAAATACGTCCGCGCGTAGGCCAGATCTTCGCCGGAGCTATCGGGAACGTAGTGAGAAATTTCGATTTCTTCCATTTGTCCCCGATCGACCGGATGGGGGCAGAAATCGCACGGAATGGTTGACATTGAAATGACACCTCGGAATGAAAGCCGGCCGCCTCGAGCGGCGGCCTGGCTTTTTAATCTTCTGGCTCGGGTAGGACTTGAACCTACGACCAAGGGCTTATGAGTCCCCTGCTCTACCACTGAGCTACCGAGCCGCAGCCGTCCCGCGAGCCGATACGACAACGCAGTATAGCAGGACCCTTCGTCGGGGACAAGCGATACGCTCTCCGATGCCCTACCGGGTGCTCGGCGTTGCCCTTGCAATGGCCGTTTCGTGCCTTGGCGCACCGGCGCAGTCGGCGGCGACCGCCGATGCAAGCGTTGCGGCATTGCTATTAAAACACCGGACCTTTGCCGGCTGGCAGCTGGGTGACGGAACGTTCAAAACCCTTCTTCTCACCCGGCGGTACGTCGACTCGGAGGGCAACGCGACGCAGGTGGCCCGAGAGCGGCGCGCCGGCCTGATCTATCGCACGACGACGTTTCTTCCGAATCGCGAGGCGGTGACCGACGACGCCGGGTTCACCGGAAACATCTTCTGGACGAGCAGCCAAAACGGGTTTACGACGCCGCTGTACGGCGATTTAGCCAAGGTCCGGTACAGTTACAACCTGCTCTTCAACGAAGGCACGAGCGCGTTGTCGGGCGAGTCACGCGGCACCGAAACCGTCGACGGAAAGCCGTACGCAAAGGTTCATCTCGACGTGCCCCAAGCCGACGCGATCGACATCGACGTCGATCCTGAGACCGGCGCCTACACGCGCGCGGCGATCGATCCGGGCGGACGCCATGAGATCGTCGTTCATATTCTCTCTTACGCCCAGGTCTTGGGTAAACGGATGATCGGCTCGTATCGCATCGGCGACGGTCCGGCCGGCACGTACACGTATACGGATATTCAGCCGAACCTGGCCATCGCCGACGCCGACCTTCACCCGCCGGCCGCCCAGGCGCGCTGGACCTTCGCCGGCGACAAGGCCTTTCCAATCGCGACGACGGTGAAGCCCAGCCGCGTACTGGTCGATGCGACGGTCAACGGCGTGAAGGGACACTTCATCATCGACTCCGGCGCCAGCGCGATCTTTCTCAACGAACGATTCGCCGAACGCGCCAAGGTCGCTAAAGTCGCCGATGCAGGCGTTGCGATCGGGCTGTACGGCGCGCAGCGCGCGACCGTGCGGCGCATCGCGACGCTGGAGATCGGCGGCAATACGCTTTCGAACGTCTTGGTCGAAGCGCAGAACTTTAATTCGAGCAACTATTGGGGGCTCGACGATCGCGACTACGACGGGCTGCTGGGCTACGATTTCTTTGCTGGGGCGATGGTTACGCTCGACGCGGTGGCCAAGACGATGACGATCGCCGATCCAAGTTTGGCAATCGTCGATCCGCAAGGTCTGGCCGTGCTGGTAGATACGTCCAATCGCATTCCTAGCGTTCCGATGACCCTCAACCAGACGATCGCGGTGAATGCGATGCTCGATACCGGCGATCCGGGCATGGTCGTCTTCGGCCCGGATATCCTGTACAAGTACCACCTGCGCATGGCGCGCCGGATCGGCACCCGCGTCGGCGCCGGCAGCGTGGAATGCGGC
>CAZMPP010000417.1:0-1961 GCA_964568035.1 uncultured bacterium | reverse complement strand
GATAGGGCATACTCACGAAGGTGTAATTCGAGCGCCGCGCAGGGGCTCCCACCGGCGGCCGAAGGAGTTCCGGACGGCAGAGGCAACAACACCGGCCCGGACAGGAGGCATGTAGGTGGATCTTTCGTCGATAACCGTATACGCCGGCGGCGATTTCGCCCGTTACGAAGATGCCAAGGTCGGATTGCTGACGCACGGCTTACAATACGGGACCGGTTGCTTTGAAGGCATTCGCGGCTACTGGGTGCCCGAAGAGGAAGAGCTCTTCCTCATTCTCGTCCGGGACCATTACGAGCGCCTAATGACCTCGGCGAAGATCCTCACGATGACGATTCCCAAGAGCGTTGACGAGCTGATCGACATCACCGTCGAGCTCTGCATTCGCAACGGCTATCGGCGCGACGTCTACGTGCGGCCCTTCGCTTATAAAGCGGCCGAAGACGTCGGCGTTCGGCTGCACAACGTTCCCGACGCCTTCGCCATCGTCCCGATACCGTTTACGCACTATCTCGAACCGGGGCGAGGGCTCGACGTCTGCGTCAGTAGCTGGCGCCGGGCCGACGACACGATCGCTCCGCCGCGGGCGAAAATTACCGGCATCTACGTGAACTCGGCGCTGGCCAAGAGCGAAGCCGTCGGCAACGGTTACGACGAAGCGATTTTGCTCTCGCACGACGGGCACGTCTCCGAAGGCTCGGCGGAGAACATTTTCTTAGTGCTCCGCGGGGTGCTCTATACGCCCGATCCCTCGCAGAACGTGCTCGAAGGCGTTACCCGGCGCGCCATCATGGAGATCGCGCGCAACGAACTCGGAATGGAGGTCGTGGAGCGTTCGATCGATCGCGGCGAGCTCTACTCCTCCGACGAAGTCTTCTTTACCGGAACGGCGGCCGGCATCGCCTACGTCTCGTCAATCGATCGCCGCCCCGTCGGGACGGGCGCGCGCGGACCGGTTGCCGAGCGTCTCGCCGAGATCTACGAGCGCATCGTTACGGGGCGCGAGCCGCGTTACCAGGACTGGCTGACCCGCACCTACGCTTTCAAAAACGTCGGAGTTAAGGTGTAGGCGGACTCGTCGGCGCGGCGTCGTCCTCGACGCTCTGCGCCGGCGCGTTCTCTTCGACGCTCTGCGGCTGCGCGTTGGCGCCCCAATAATGCACGTCGGGCGCCGCACCGGCCGTCGTCTGCGCCGGAGCCGCCGTTTCGGGTTGCGTGCCGAACGTCGGTGCTAGGCCCATCGTCGTACGCCAGCGCGCGACGCTGAGCTCGTCAACGTACGCGAGCCGCGAGATGCTGCGAATGAAGGCGCGCCCGGCATCCTTGGAACGCAGTGCCGTCGTCATCACCGCGATGACGTAGGGCGCGTCGCCGGCGTAGACGATGCCGGCGTCGTTGAGCGTGTCGAAAAAGGAGCCCGTCTTATGCGCGATGGCGACGTCGTCGGGCAGCGGAGCGGGAAGCAGCGTATTGATCGTGTCCGCCTCGAGGATCGAGATCATCTCCTTGGACGACCAGCTGTCCACCAGTTCGCCGCGCGCCATCATGCTGAGCAGGCGTACCAGATCGGACGGCGAGGTGCGCAGCGTGCGTCGAATCGCCCAATCGTCGGTCCGCACGTATCCGGCGAGATGCGTATGCGCGAGCCCCAGCTCGGCCATCTCGCGGTTGATGTTGGGACGGCCAACGAGCCGAATGAGCATATTGGTCGCGGTGTTGTCGCTGATGTCGATCATTTTTTCCAGCAGCGTCGAGACCGGATAGCTGGAACCCACGCGCGCGTCGCAGAGCACGCCCGATCCGTAATCGCGGTCCGAAGCGTGCAGCGCAACGCGGTGGTTCAAATCGAAGCGCCCGGCTTGAAGTTGGTTGAAGACCTCCACCATCACCGGAAGCTTGATCGTCGAAGCCGCCGGCATGCTGCGCCCGGCGTTGAGGCCGGCGTGATACCCGGTGTTGAGGTC
>CAZMPP010000416.1:0-1980 GCA_964568035.1 uncultured bacterium | reverse complement strand
CCGCGCCGGAATGGTCGACATTGCCTGGTGCGAGCGTCCCGAATGCGAAGCGGCGGTCAAAGCCGCGACCGGTGCAACGACGCGCATCGTGCGGGAGCTCGAGCCTCCGGCGGGCGTCTGCACGGCGTGTGGAGAGCCGGCGAAAGCACGGGCCTACTTTGCGCAATCGTATTAGCCTTCGCGTCGGCTCGGCGATCGCCGCGGGGGCTTTGATCCTGAGCGTCGCCGGTGCCGTTTCTCAGGCCTATACGCCGAGTATCGCCGACTTGGACGCGGCCGCACGAGCCTCGGGAAACCGGCGCGACCTCGCCGAGCACATCGGAGAGTCGGTCTTTGCGACGGAGTGGCCGGCCGAAGTCAGCCATATCTCGGCCAACGAGCTCGGAAATCACCTCATCGTCGGGATCCGCATCTGGGGCGTGAAGTTCCACAAACCGCTGACGCGCGACGGGTTCGTCGACGAAATCGTCGGACTGGTCGACAAAACGTTCGCTTCCGTGCCCTCGGCCGAAGAGATCGACGTCTGGGCCAGCGTACCCATCGTCGTCGGCCGCGACGTCGTCGTCAGTGGCGACTTGGCCAAGCCGACCTCGAAGCTCGTTTTCAGCGTCACCGTACGGCGCGACGAGGGCGAGGCAAAGCTGCGGGCTCGAGCCGATTCCGGTGAAGGCATTTTTTGGGACCAGGAATGGGTTCGCTCCGCTTTCAAAGAGGCGATGTAGTGTACGCCAAGACGACGCTGCCCGGCGGCTTGCGGGTTTTGACCGAGACGATGCCGAGCGTTCGCTCCGCCACGGTCGGCATTTGGGCCGACGTAGGCTCGTCGCTCGAGGTCGCCGAGCGCCGCGGCATCTCGCACCTCGTCGAGCATATGCTCTTCAAGGGAACGCCGCGGCGAACGGCTCGAGCGATTGCCGAAACGATGGACGGCGTGGGTGGAAACCTCAACGCCTTCACCGATAAAGAAACGACGTGCTACTACGCCAAGGTGATCGACCGGCACGTACCGCTGGCGCTGGACGTGCTCTCGGATATGTTCCTGCACTCCAATTTCGATCCGCAGGAACTGGCGAAAGAGCAGAAGGTCGTGCTCGAAGAGATCAAGATGTACGAGGACTCGCCCGACGAGCTGATCCACGACGTCTTTCTGCAGACGATGTGGAGCGGCGCAAGCTTGGGCGAGCCGACGATCGGATTTGCCGACACCGTGGTGCGTCTGACGCCCGACGATTTACGGGCGCATATGCGCGCCCACTACGCACCCGACTGCGTCGTGGTGGCGGCGGCCGGCAACATCGACCACGAGCAATTCGTCGAACTCGTCGCCGAGCAGTTCACCGCTTTTGAGGGTAGCTGCATCCTCGCGCCGCAGCCGCGTCCGGCGACGACGCCCTCGACGTGCGTTCGGCACAAAGACAGCGAGCAGGCTTACGTCATCGTGGGGAGCCGCGGCATCGACGTGCGCGACGAACGGCGTTACGCGCTCTCGTTGCTCGACACGGTGCTGGGCGGCGGGATGTCGAGCCGGCTCTTTCAAGAGATCCGCGAGGAGCGAGGACTGGTGTACAGCGTGTATTCGTTCCAAGCTGCGTACCGGGCCGCCGGTCTTTTCGGCGTCTACGCCGGCACGTCGCCGGAGAACGTGCAGGCCTGCATTGACGTCATCGTCGAGCAGTTCGGTCGGGTGTGTGACGAGCCGATCGGCGCCCAAGAGTTGGCCTTGGCCAAGGAGCACATCAAGGGAAACCTCACGCTTTCGCTGGAGTCGACGTCCAGCCGCATGATCCGCCTCGGGCGCAACGAGCTGGCCTTGGGCCGCAACGTTACGCCGGAAGAGATCGAGCAACGGATTGACGCCGTTACCGCGCAGGACGTACAGTTGCTCGCCCGTGACCTGCTCGCCGACGAGCACCTCGGGCTCTGCATCATCGGACCCGTCGACGAATCACGAATTGCCTGGAGCCGCAGCGCGGCGTAGAC
>CAZMPP010000415.1:0-1994 GCA_964568035.1 uncultured bacterium | reverse complement strand
GCTCTGTTTGGTAAGGCGCCCGTGTTTTTCGTACGGTTTCCAGGTTGCTCTCATACGTCTTGTATACCCGGTCCGAAACCATCGGCGCCCCGGCATAGGCCGGGGGCAGCTCCCGTTGTATAGTAAAGCTCCATGGAAGCAAGCGTAGCCGCGGATCCCCAAAGCAACGGCACCGTCCTCACCTATGCCGACGGCAACCCGCACGATCAAATACAGTTCTTCGATGCCAAGCTGATTCTCAAGCCCGACTTTTTCGCCACCGTCCGAGGCTTCAAGGGATTCAGCGAGCTCGTTGCCGAGGCCGCCGCAAAAGTCAAAGGCGTCACGTACCGGCCGCGAGATTTGAGTAAACAGCGGCCGCGAATTCGCGAGGTAATGTTCCTCGACACCGCCGACTTCCGCTTGTATAACAACTCCTTCATCTTGCGCCGGCGTACCGAGTATCAAGACGGCTTTCCGGTTGCCGATCCGGAGATCGTCTTCAAGTTCCGAAACTCCGATCTAGAAAAGGCCGCCTCGATCGACGTGCGTCCGAAGATCGCCGGACCTTATCGCGTGAAGTTTAAGTCCGAAGCCCTGCCGCTGCGAGAACAGAGCGGCGGCTACCGGCTGCTCTATTCGCATAACTGCATCTTCCCACTCAGCTCGGTCCACGCAGCCGATCGTACCAACTTGCGCGTAATCGCCAAAGGGTTGCCGGCGCTCGCCGACCTCATCGGCACCGGCGAAGAACGCGTCGAGCTCGTCAACTCGACGCTCGTCGAAGAAGTCCTCATGGATCTGGGGCCGCTCGACTTCGGTAAGGGGATGGCGACCAAGTCGAACATCTCGCTCTGGCGATCGCTAGGCGACCATCGCGTGCTGTGCGGTGAGTTTGCATACCAGGCGCGTTTCGACCGGCGTGACGACGTGCACGAGCTGGTCAAGCAGCGCGTTGAGGAGCTCTTCATTAAGCTTCAGCTCATCGCCGAGGGTTGGCTGTATCTCGGGACGACCAAAACCGGACTCGTTTATCGCCTCAAAGGCAATCCGCCTCAGAGCCACGAGTAACCGCTGAGAATCAACAGGTAAAGAATCGCCATAGCTGCGTCACCCGCGATGATCGCGAGGAGCAGCGGGCGGCGCGGCACCACGAAACCGAAGATCGCGGCGACGCCAAGCTTTTCAATCGCTGCGGCGAGCATCACCGGCGCGCGCACCTCCGGATGATAGCCGGCGTATACGAGCAGCGCACCGAAGAGCGCGACGAGCAGTCCCCAGTGCCTCGTTACCGGCCGAGCGACGAAATCGGGTTTGGTACTGCCGAACACGGTTCGCAAGACCGCGGCGGGCGCCACGACTGCAGCGGCGGCAAGCAGGGTTATCGCGCCGGTAACGATCAGTATAGCGCCGGTCTGGCTCTCAAGCATCATTAGGTCGTACAATACCATCATGCAAGGCACTATTGAAAGGCGTCTCCTCCTTGTCGCGCTCGCGGTCGTCGTTTTCGTGTTTGCAGCCGGTCCCGCCGGCGCTACCGGAACCGTCGTCATCCAACAGCGCGACGGAACTACCAAGACCTACGCCGGCGTGCGGATCACCATTCGCGACGAGAGCATGGCGATCACGTCGAGCGACGGCAAAGGAACATTTGTCCTCGGCAAAGCCGCCTGCACGAAGGTCGGCGAACTCCTGCGCTGCATCCCCTACGATGCCACGCTCTATCAGTACGGTGACAAACGCCACGTCCCATTGGCCTCGGGAACCGTCTACATCAACCCGAGTCAGACCGCGCAGCCTCTGACGCACTCGTCGGCACAGCTTCCGGCGCGAGGCGTCCTTTTGTCCATCAAAACCAAGGCCGGAACGTACGTTTCGCTCACCGGCCGCGTCGACGAGGTGATCAGATGAACGCAAACCGCATTTTCTCGCTCTCGCTTGCACTCGCCTTCGCGCTTTTGCCGGCGGCCGGCTATGCCGGACGCGGTGGCGGCGGGGGACGGCCGTCGGGGGGA
>CAZMPP010000414.1:0-2039 GCA_964568035.1 uncultured bacterium | reverse complement strand
CGGGACGACCAAGACGTGTACCGTCGTCGCCGTTAACGGTCCGGCCGGTCTCGAGATCGTCGGCGTCGGCGAGGCTCCCTCCCTGGGCATGCGTAAGGGCGTCGTGGTCGACCTGGACGAGACGATCAAATCGATCGAAGCCGCCACCGAGAAGGCCGAGCGCATGGCCGGCGTCCACTTCAACGAGGTTTTTGTCGGGATCACCGGCGATCATATTCGCAGCACCAACAATCGTGCCGTTGTCGCCGTTTCGAGCGACGACCGCGAGGTCAGCAACGGCGACGTACGCCGCGTCATCGACGCCAGCAAGATCATCAATCTGCCCAGCGACCGCCAGATCATCCACGCCCTGCCGCGATACTTTACCGTAGACGGCCAGGAAGGCGTGAGCGACCCGGTGGGAATGGCCGGCGGGCGGCTCGAGGTCGACACCCACATCGTCACCGGAAGCACCAGCTTCATCACCAACGTGCTCAAGTGCGTCCAGCGCGCCGGACTCGAATCCTTGGGCGTCGTCTTCGAGCCCCTGGCCAGCTCGGCGGCGACGCTTCTTCAAGAAGAGAAGCAGGTTGGCGTCGTGCTGCTCGACATCGGCGGCGGGACGACGGATATCGCCGTTTACTCGCTGGGCAGCGCGATTTACACGGCGACGATCCCGGTAGGCGGAAACGTTCTGACGAGCGACATCTCGTTAGGTCTCAAAACGACGCTGGCCGAGGCCGAGGACGTCAAGAAGCGCTTGGGCGCCGGGGGAAACGGCGAGAGCTTTGCGATCCGCACCCTCGACGGCCGCTCGACCCGGGACCACACCAGGTTAGAGCTGCGTCAGATCGTGGTTCCGCGCGTTTTGGAAACGCTGCGCATGGCTCGACAGAAAATCGTCGAAAACGTGCCGCGCGACCTGGTGCTCGGCGAAGTGGTTCTGACCGGAGGCGGGGCGCTTTTGCCGAATATCGAGCCGCTTGCCGAGGAGGTTTTCGGATTGCCGGTGCGGATTGGTACGCCGAACAGCGTCGGAGGTTTGACCGACGCAATGAGCGCACCACAGTATGCTACTGCGATCGGACTCGTTCTTTTCGGCGCCAACGGCGATCGCGAAGATGCATTGCGTGTAAAGAAGCGCGGAGGCGCGCTAGCGGCGCGAGTCCAGCGGTGGCTGGCAGATCTGTGGACGTAACGACTCACTTTATCGTTTTGACGGAGGGAACCCGAATCAATGGCTGACCTACGACGCTCCGTTTCCGAGCCCGAACACGCCGCGACGATCAAAGTGGTCGGCGTGGGCGGCGGCGGCTGCAATGCCGTGAACCGCATGATTGCGGCGGGACTCGCCGGCGTGGATTTCTTTGCGGTTAACTCCGACGTTCAAGCGCTGCGCGGCGCGCTGACGGAGAACCGCGTGCACATCGGCGGCACTCAAACGCGCGGCTTGGGAGCCGGCGCGAATCCGACGCTGGGTCGCGAAGCGGCCGAAGCGTCGCGCGAGGACTTAGGGTTGATCCTCGACGGCGCCGATCTCGTCTTTTTAACCGCCGGCATGGGTGGCGGTACGGGCACCGGCGCAGCGCCGGTGATCGCCGAGCTGGCCCGCGAGTCGGGCGCGCTGACCATTGCCGTCGTGACCAAACCGTTCGCCTTCGAGGGCAAGAAGCGCATGCAAATCGCCGAGAACGGCATCGCCGAGCTCGAGGCCAAAGTCGATACGCTCATCACCATTCCCAACGAGCGCATCCTCCAAGTCATCGAGAAGAAGACACCGCTCAACGAAGCGTTTTCATATGCCGACGACGTGCTGCGTCAGGGTATCGCCGGCATCAGCGATTTGATCACCCAGCCGGGTCTGATCAACCTGGACTTTGCGGACGTCAAGACGATCATGACCGACGCCGGCTCGGCGATGATGGGCATCGGCGAGGGCACCGGCGAGCATCGCGCCGCGGATGCCGCGCAGAAGGCCATCGCTTCGCCGCTGCTCGAGACGACGGTGGAAGGCGCGCATGGCGTGATCTTCAACATCACCGGCGGCCCCGACATGGCGA
>CAZMPP010000413.1:0-2049 GCA_964568035.1 uncultured bacterium | reverse complement strand
CCCTTCTTGGGGAAATCGTTTGCCACGACAATATCTCCGTGGCTCGTTACCCTCGATGCCCTCGACCCGTTTCGCGTGGCGGGACCCGTGCAGGAGCCGCCCCCGCTGCCATACTTGCAGGCGAATCACCCCTGGGCGTACACCGTTAACCTCGCGGTCGAGCTGCAGAGCGCGCAAATGCGCAAGCGCGGCCTCGCGCCGGCGACGATCTCCCGCACGAACTTCCGCGACATGTACTGGAACGTCGCGCAGCAGCTGGCGCATGCCACCGCCAACGGCGCCGTCGCGCGTCCCGGCGACTTGTTTGCCTCCGGTACAATCAGCGGCACTGCGCCGGCCAGTCAGGGCAGTTTCATCGAGCTTAGCTGGAACGGCGAACGGCCAATCGACCTACCCGACGGCGAGACGCGCCGCTTTCTCGAAGATGGAGACGAGGTCGCGTTGCGCGGCTGGTGCGAACGCGAGGGAGCCCGGCGCATTGGTTTTGGCGCGGCACGCGGCCGCATCGAACCGGCGCTAAAGGTTTAGCGACCGCTTAAACGCTGCTTGGAGCTTCGATCCAGGAGCGGAAATACTCGCGGTCTTCGCATTCAAAGGCCGCCTGCGCCAGCTGCAGCGGCTTGAACGTATCGACCATCACGGCGATCTCGTCGGTCGATTTCTTCCCTAAACTCGACTCGACCGCACCGGGTTGTGGACCGTGCGGCGCGCCGGCAGCGTGCAGCGTGATCGAGCCTTCCTCGACGCCGCGGCGGCTCATGAAGTTGCCGCTTACGTAATATAAGACTTCGTCGCAGTCGACGCTGGAGTGATTGTACGGTACGGGTATTGCCAGCGGATGATAGTCGAAGAGGCGCGGCACAAAGGCACAGAAGGCCGCACCGGGCGCTTCGAAGGTCGCATGTGCCGGCGGCGGCTGATGCAGCTTTCCGGTAATTGGGGCGAACTCGTCAACGTTGAAGGCGTATGGATAGCAGTAGCCGTCCCAGCCAATAACGTCGCAGGGATGATTCTGTACCACGTAGATTGCGTTGCGGCCGCCGTTGGTCACGCGGATCTCGTATTCGCCTTGCGCTGCTACGGGCGCCTTGAGCGCCGGCACGCGGAAATCGCGCTCGTAATATGGCGCGTGCTCTTCGAGTTGACCGTACTCGTTGCGATACTTCCGCGGAATCTTTACGTTGCCGCTGGACTCGTGCACCAGCATGCGCGTATCGGAGGCGGGAATGATGCGGTAGGTCGTTCCCGTCGGAATGACGAGATAGTCGCGCTCGCGGTAGGCGAGCTCGCCGAACTGCGTTTCGAGAAATCCCGCGCCGTGATGGATGAAGAGTAGCTCGTCACCGCCGGTGTTGCGATAGAAGTATTCCATCGGCCGGCCCGCGCGCGCCACGGATATCAGAATATCGCTGTTGCCGAGAAGCGGCGTTCGCGACTCAATCGCATCCGTCTCTTCCATTGGAAGCACGTGCGTCTTGAAGTGCCGGTTGCGCAACGGCTCGTTGGGATCGAGACGAATCGGGCGCCGTTCCCACGCTCTTACATCCAGCGTCGCCGTTGGCGGGCGGAGGTGGTAGAGCAGCGAGTAGACGCTTTCGAAACCCTTCGTCGAGAAAAGTTCTTCCGCGTACAGCCCGCCATCAGGGCGGCGAAACTGAATGTGCCGCTTGTGCGGAACCGAACCGGCGCGAACGTACGACGGCATTACGCGCTCGCTTCGGGCACCGCTTCAGGAGCCTCGGCGCGTTCGGTTGCCGCGAAACCATTGGTGCGGTGCGTGCCGTCGCAGAACGGCTTGGTCTCGGATCCGCCGCAACGGCAGAGTGCGACGTTGGGCCCTTGCACCGTGTACGGATTACCGTCGGCGTCGGTCAGCGTAAACGTTCCGCGGATTAAGTATGGGCCGTTCTCGCGGGCTTTGATGTTAACTTCGTCCATTTCGCCGTCGGCGTTCGACGCAACGGCCCTAGGGCCTTGACGCGGTCGCCTCGAGCATGGCGCGTGCCAGCACATGGCCTTCGATCTGCTTCTGCAGGTGCTCGTTATCGA
>CAZMPP010000412.1:0-2054 GCA_964568035.1 uncultured bacterium | reverse complement strand
TGAAGGTGCAGGCGTCTATTATCCCGGCGGCACTTGGTGGACGCGCGGACCGGATTGTAAGTGACGCCCCGCGAATCCCCGGCGGGTGCAGCTCCTCGACGGGCGGTTCGTTTACGCCGCGAGCGATCTCAACGACTATCTCGAGTGCCGGCGTCTTACCGAACTGGAGGCACTCGTTGCGCGCCGCTTGCTCGTCGAGCCCGAAGCCGTAGACGACCAAGCGGCACTCGTTCGGCGTAAGGGTGAGGAGCACGAACGCAGCCACCTGGACCGGCTCAAACGCGAATATCAGGACGAGTTGGTGGAGTTCGGACGCTCGGATGCTGGTATGGAGAGCTACCACGAAGCGGAGGCCGCAACGCTCGCGGCGATGCGCCGCGGCGCCCGCGTCATCTATCAGGCGACCTTCTTCGACGGAACGTTCATAGGTCGCGCCGACTTTCTGCGGCGCGTTCCCATTCCGTCGCCGGTGCTGGGCGACTACAGCTATGAAGTCGTCGACACTAAGCTCGCGCTCGCGGCAAAGGGCTACTTCTTAGTTCAGCTCTGCAACTACAGCGAGCATCTCGAGCGGCTGCAAGGCGTTTTGCCGCGCTACGGTTACGTCATCTTGGGAACGGGCGAGGAAGAGCACTTCCGCCTTAACGATTACATGGCGTACTATCAGCATCTTAAACGCGCCTTTCTTCGCTACGTTTCCGAGGCCGCGCTGGACGGCATCGAGCAAGCCCGTCAATATCCGCTCAAGGTCTCGCACTGCAAGTACTGCGCCTGGGATCCGGCCTGCGAATCGCAACGGCGCGCCGACGATCATCTCAGTTTCGTCGCGTGGATGCGCAACGATCAGATCGCCAAACTGCAAACGGCAGGCATTACGCGTCTCGGCGAACTCGCGCAAGCAGGGGACGAGCAGCGGCCGCTCGGCATGAGCGTAGAGACCTATGCCAAGCTGCGACGACAGGCCTCGCTGCAAGCCCGCGCCCGCCAAGAGCCCGAGCCTAGCTACATGCTGCTGCCGAACGAACCCGCGTTGGGATTCGAACTCCTTCCCGCGCCGTCGACGGGCGACGTCTTTTTCGACATCGAAGGCGACCCGCTGTTCCAGCCGGGTCGCGGACTTGAGTATCTTTTCGGCTGCTGGATGCCCGACGATGCTGAGCCCTATCGTGCGTTCTGGGGCCTCGATCGCCCCGGTGAGAAGCTGGCGTTCGAGCAGCTCGTCGACTTCATCACCGAACGCCGGCGAAAGTTTCCCGCAATGCACGTCTACCACTATGCAAGCTACGAAAAGTCGGCGTTGCGTCGACTCGCGCAAGAGCACGGCACGCGCGAGGAGGAGGTCGACGATATCTTGCGCGCCGAGGTGCTCGTCGATCTCTTTACCGTCGTGCGCCAAGCACTGGCGGTCTCGGAAGAGCGATACGGTCTTAAGAACCTCGAGCGTTTCTACCAGCTAAAGCGCCAAACCGAAACGAAAAAAGGCGACGAATCGATCTTGATGTTCGAGCGTTGGATAATCGAAGGCGATCGAAAGCTCCTCGACGACATCGAAGCCTATAATCGCGACGATTGCCGCTCGACCCATTTGCTGCGCGAGTGGCTGCTGGCGCGGCGCGCAGAAGCGGCTGCGAAGTTTGGGGTCGAACTCCCATGGCGTCCGCTCAAAGCGCCGCACGAGCCCTGCCACCCCGAATTCGTCGAATCGTGCAAGACGTGCAAGAGTCGACTCGATAACGAACGCGAAGAGGAGCGCCGCAGCGACCTGGAGCGAGCGCTGTTGCCGGCGATCCTCCCGCAAACCGAACAAGAGTACGCGATGATGCAGCCGGCGGCGCGGATGCGTTACCTCATGGGCGTGTTGCTGGCTTACCACCGGCGCGAAGAACGGCCGGATTGGTGGGAGTATTTCGATCGCTGTGAAAACGTCGACGACCTGCTCGAGTTCGATAAGGCGGCGTTAGCCGGACTGACGCTGCTCGAAAACGTGCCGGCCGAGGACGCCGGGCGCAAGAGCTTTATTTACACATATTACTTCCCGGACCAGCAGCACAAGA
>CAZMPP010000411.1:0-2073 GCA_964568035.1 uncultured bacterium | reverse complement strand
CCGCCCGAACCGCTGGCGCCATTGCCGCCGGATCCGCCGTAGCTTTGCGTTCCGCCGCCGCCGCCGTTACCCGCGTCGTCGCCGCTGCCGTTGCTTCCGGGTCCCGCGGTGCTGCCGCCTCCCGCTCCACCGTTGCCTCCGACGTCGGAGCCCTCGTCGCCGTTGGCTCCATTGCCCCCGCCGCCTCCAACCACGAGAATGCGATCCGTCACCTTAAAGCCGCCGCTGCGTATGTCCGACGCGCCGCCACCTCCGTAGCCGGAGCACTCGCAATAACTGGCACCGCCATTACCGCCGCCGTTAAAGCCACCGGCCTGTCCCGAGGCGGGACCGCCGACGAAGATATAAAGCAGCTGACCCGGCTTCACCGGAATAATGGCCGAGACGCGGCCGACGCGCCCGCCGCTACCGTCGGGGCCACCACCCCTGCCGCCGCGGGCACTGATCGAGAGCTTTTGCACGCCCGCAGGCACGACGAATGACTGCCGGTTACCGGTATAACGAAACGTTTTGTGATGTGAAAGCTCGGCGTAGCCGCCGGCAGGTGCCGAGGGCACGGTGCTGGTCGCGCTGCCTCCTGCACAACCGGCTAGCATCGCAATTACCGTACAAGCCGCTGCATAGCGGCCTAAGCTGAAAGTCTTCATAATGCCGTCCTCCTAAGAGTGCTAAACGGGTCTAGCACTGAGGACGTTCCTTAGCGGGTCTGAACGATCCCCTCTACGCTGAACGTGGACATCAAGCCGCTGTCGTAACTGTATTTATAGGTAAAGCTCGGGTACGCGTAAACGTCGACGGCGTCGTTGGCATAGTCCGTGATCTGAATATCGGTGTTCTTGGCGTTGAGTGAGCCGAACGCGGATCCGGCGTGCAACTGGATGGTGTTCGTGTTGATGCAGCTTGCCGTAGCGGCGTTACAGCTGTAGAGAAAAGCGTCGGGGAAGATGGTCTCGACAGAGATGAGGTTGTCGTGCCGATCGAAGATCAATGCGCCGGGCGTGTTCGGGTTGACGTATCCGCTGAGGACGCGGCCCGGCATCGACGCCTTAACCCAGACGATCAGCGACGGCGCGAAGCTCTGGTTATAGTAGGAGGCCCAGACGTTGCCGGAGTGATCGACGGCGACGCTGGCGAGCTGGAAGATCGAACTATCGGAGAGGTTGTTGGTGCAGCCCTTAACCGAGCACGACGATACGTGCGTGCCGCCCGCGGCGTAGAATTTAACGCCGTCCACCGCGACCGAAATATCCGATCCGCCCGGATCGGAGATACTGTGTAATAGCTTTCCGCAACGGGGTGCGTAGACTTGGATCGAGCTCGTGGAGGTGTGCGGAAGATAGAGACGGCCAATGCGGTCGGCTGCTATCTGCGTTTGCTGAAAGCTCTGCCCGTCGATCGAACACGCTGGTTCGGCGTTGCGGCGGTTCTGCGTCCCGTAGCCGAAGACGATGCCGTCGCCTGCGCCGTTGGCTTGGGCGACGTAGACGCCGGCGCGAGCGGTTGCGGGCGCCTCGCGCCACCACGCGGGCCTGGCGTGTTGCGCTGCGGGTTGAATGTAAGATGGCGTGACTGACGTTCCGGCTCCCCCGCCGCATCCGGCGGTGGCGAGCGCCGCCGCAGCGGCGCCGAGAAGCAGAGGAAAAGCGTTAATATTCATGACCAACCTGCCTTGTTGATGGCCGGGCCCCGGTATTGGGGCCCGACCAAATCCGAGAAGTACTTTCGGAATGAAATTGAGATACAGCGCGGCATTTGCAGCCCCTTCGAAGCGCGACGTCATTAGGTAATTCTTACTAGGCAGGCTGAGCTCCGGCGTGAAGCAAAGACCGCCGGTAATGAGATGGGTATTTGAGCCAGGGCACAGCGCCGCCGAGTTTCGCGCACGGCACATGATGGTGACGTGGGTCCGTGGTTTTTTCAAGCCGGTTAACGGGAACCTCGAGTTCGATCCGGCTCATCCGCGACAGCTCTCGGTCGAGGCGATCATCGATGCCACGACGTGCTGGACCGGCGAACCCGCACGCGACAATCACCTTCGCAGTCCCGACTTCTTCAGCTGCGAACAATATCCGG
>CAZMPP010000410.1:0-2077 GCA_964568035.1 uncultured bacterium | reverse complement strand
GTCGAGCACGCCTTCACCCTTTGAGAGGAGCACGGTAGAACTTGGCGAGCGAATCTTCGTTCGACGTCGTGTCGCGCGTCGACGGACAAGAACTCGATAACGCGCTGAATCAAACGCGCAAAGAGATCGAGAATCGTTTCGATTTCAAGCACAGCAAAACCGAGATCGAATACGACGGGAAGCAGAAGATCACGCTGACGTCCGACGACGAGCTCAAGATGCGCAATGTCGTGGACATGCTTCAAGGAAAAGCCATCCGCCGCGGCATCGACGTCAAGGCGTTTCAGTTCGGCGCCGTCGAACCGGCCGCGGGCAGCACGGTGCGCCAAGTCGTAACCCTGCGCAGCGGCATTCCCAAAGACCAGAGCAAGGCCCTCATGGAGCGGATCAAATCGCTCAAGCTCAAGGTCAACGCGCAGTATCAGGACGAGCAGATTAGAGTTTCCGGAAAAAACAAAGACGAGCTCCAGAAAGTAATCGCCTCGCTCAAAGCGATGGATTTCGAGCTGCCGCTGCAGTTCGTGAACTACCGGTAGGAGCGCCGGGTGCCCAGCGTCGCGTTCGTCAGCTTAGGCTGCGCTAAGAATCTTGTGGATACTGAAGTCATGGTGGCCAAGCTGGGCGAGGCGGGCTGGGCTTTGGAGGCCGAAGCCTCCCGTGCCGATACGGTCGTCATTAATACGTGCGCGTTCATCGATCCGGCTAAGGCCGAGTCGACCCAGGTAATTCTCGAACACGCCTCGCGCAAGCGCCGCGGCCAGCAGCTCATCGTCGCCGGGTGCCTGGCGCAGCGCTATGGCGAGCAGTTGCAGAGCCTGATTCCCGAGATCGACGGCGTCGTCGGCACCGGGGCCTACGCCGGCATCGTCGAGCTTCTTGCCGACGTCGAGGCGGGCCGCCGTGCGGTGCGCCTCAATTTCGAAGCCGAGCCCGAGCACGATTTTCTGCCGCGACTCGTCACCACGCCGCGGGCGACGGCCTACCTTAAAGTCGCCGAAGGCTGCGATCACCCGTGCACGTTCTGCATCATTCCAACGCTGCGCGGTCCGTTCCGTAGCCGCAGCGCCGCGTCGGTCTGTGCCGAAGCGCGCGCGCTGGTCGGCGGCGGCGCCAAAGAACTGATCCTCATCGCGCAAGACACGTCGATGTGGGGACGCGACCGCGGACATCGCCGCGGCGGATTGGCCGAACTGCTGCACCAGATGCACGAGATCGAGGGCTTGGAGTGGATTCGTCTGCTCTACCTCTATCCCGCAACGGTCGATCGCGAGCTGATCGACGCCATCGCCGGCCTGCCCAAGGTTTGCAAGTATATGGATATGCCGCTGCAGCACGCGCACCCGGAGATGCTGCGCGCGATGCGCCGGCCCGGCAACGGCGAGCGCTATTTGGAGATTCTCGATGAGTTTCGTTCGCGCGTTCCGGGAATCACGATGCGCTCGACCTTCATCGTCGGATTCCCCGGCGAAACGGACGAGCACGTCGAGTATCTCGAAAACTGGATCGACCGCGCCGGGCTCGATCGCGTCGGATTCTTCGAGTATAGCGCCGAGGAGGGAACGCCTGCGGCGCTGCTCGGCGAGCGCATCGGCGTACGGCGACGGCGCGAGCGGCTGATTCGATTGCGCGAAGCGCAGCGCGTCGCCTCGGATCGCGCACGCAACGCCCGCTGCGGCAGCACCGTCCGCGTCCTGGTCGAAGAATCGCGCCGTTTGCGCGAGCGCGACCCGATCCGGCAGGCATTGGGTGAGACGCGGGCATGGTTCGGGCGCTCCCAGGGTGAAGCGCCGGGCGTTGATGGCGGTATCTACTTCACCGGCGATGCCGAGCCGGGCGAGTTCGTTGACGTGCGCCTTGAAGGCTGCGCTCCGTTCGATTTCTTCGGGCACGCCGTCGCTGCGGAGCTTTGCGCCGTTTGAGTAAGCACCTTTCCGAGGATGACGCGCAGAAGGAGCAGCGGCTCTTTAAGTGGGTCCGAATCGTCGTGGCGGTCGTAGTTATACTTTTAGGCATCGGCTCGGCGTTTGCCGGCTACGCCGTTGTCGAGCACCGCAACCCCGTCCAGGCCATCACGCAG
>CAZMPP010000409.1:0-2079 GCA_964568035.1 uncultured bacterium | reverse complement strand
TCGGCATCGCGCGACGAGCGCGCCGCGAGTTCCAATGCCGCGTCGAGCGCCGCCAGCTTTTGCGCGCGATTGCCCCCGACGCTGTCCAGTGCGCCGCACTTGATCAGGGCTTCGAAGACGCGGCGGTTAACCAGCTTCGCGTCGACCCGCTGCGCGAAGTCGAAGAGATCGGCGAAGCGGCCGTCGGCCAGGCGCGTTGCAATTATGCCGCGCACGGCCCCCTCACCCACGCCTTTGATCGCCGCCAAGCCGAAGCGAATCGCCTCGCCGACGACGGCAAAATCGATGAGCGACTCGTTGACGTCGGGCGGCAGCACCTCGATCCCGAGCTTCTTGGCCTCATCGATGTACTCGACGAGCTTGTCGGTCTTGTCTTTCACTGAGGTCATCAGCGCGGCCAGATACTGCAGCGGATGCTTAGCTTTGAGGTACGCGGTTTGATACGCGATCCACGCGTACGCGACGGCGTGGGATTTATTGAAGCCGTAGCCGGCGAACGGCTCGATGAAGTGAAAGAGCCGCTCTGCTAACGCGCGGTCCATGTTGCACGTGGCGATCGCGCCGTTGACGAACTTCTCTTGATAGATCGGGATCTTTTCCTTCTGCTTCTTCCCCATGACCTTGCGCAGTTCGTCGGCTTCGCCCATCGTAAAGCCGGCGATGTCGCGCGCCATCTGCATCACTTGCTCTTGATAGATCGGAATACCGTAGCTTTCCGACAGAATCGTCTCGAGCTTGGGGTGCAGGTACTGCGGTTTCGCGCGTCCGTGCTTGTTGGCGACGTACTGCGGTATGAGCTCCATCGGGCCGGGACGAAAGAGCGCCACGAGCGCGACGACGTCTTCGAAACGCGATGGTTTGAGCTCGGCGCAAACGCGCTTCATCCCCTCCGATTCGAGCTGGAAGATGCCCATCGTTTCGCCGCGTGCCAGCATATCGTAGGTTTTCGCGTCGTCGTATGGGATGAGCGATAGGTCGAACTCCGAATCGACCGTACGGCGAATCTCGCGCACGGCGTTCTCCATTACGGTGAGATTTCGCAGGCCCAGGAAGTCCATCTTGAGCAGACCGATCCGCTCGATCCAGTCCATGTCGTACTGCGTATTGACGCCGCCGTCCCCAAAGCGAACCAGCGGCGTGTAATCCATGAGCGGGCCGGCCGAGATCACGACGCCCGCAGCGTGCGTGCCGGCATTGCGCGCCAGGCCTTCAATCTCTTTGGCCGTGTCGAGAAGCTTGCGGATCTCCGGCTGCGTCGCGTAGATCGTCTTGAGCTCGGGAATTTTATCGACCGCTTCCTTGATCGAGAAACCGCCGGGACCCGAGGGAACCAACTTGGCGATCCGGTCGACGTCGGGCAGCGGCACGCCCAACGCGCGGCCGGCGTCGCGAATTGCCGCGCGCGCCGCCATCGTTCCAAAGGTGACGATTTGCGCGACGCGGTCCTCGCCATATTTTTGCGTGACGTAACGAATCACTTCGTCTCGCCGCTCGACGCAAAAGTCAGTGTCGATATCCGGCATCGAGATGCGGTCGGGGTTTAGGAAGCGCTCGAAGAGCAGGTCGAAGCGCAGCGGATCCAGGTCGGTGATCTTCAAGCAGTACGAAACCAGCGAGCCGACGGCCGATCCGCGCCCCGGCCCGACCGGAATGCCGCGATCGCGAGCGAACTTCACGAAGTCCCAGACGATCAGGAAGTACGAGGAAAAGCCCATCTTAGTGATGACGTCCAGCTCGTAGGCCAGGCGATCGCGCAGGGCCGCATCGCCGGCAACGCGTTCTGCACCGTAGCGTTCGAGCAATCCGGCATCGCAAAGCTCGCGCAGGTAGTCTGCGTCGCTGCGTTCGGGCTCGCCCTCGGTTTCGGGAACGGGGTACTGCGGCAAATGGAAGATCTTCTCCGGAATCCGGATGTCGACGCGCTTCGCGATCTGCACGGTGTTATCGCAGGCTTCGGGCAGGTCGCTCCACAGGGCTCGCATCTCTTCGGGCGACTTGAGGAAGAACTGATCGGAGTAAAAGCGCATCCGGTTCGTGTCGGAGACCGTCTTGCCGGTACCGATGCAGAGCAGAACGTCG
>CAZMPP010000408.1:0-2098 GCA_964568035.1 uncultured bacterium | reverse complement strand
GAAACGATACCCTTTGCCGCGAACCGTGATGACGTAGGCGCGATCCTTGGCGCGCTCGTCGAGCAGCTGCCGCAGCATGTACATATGCTGCGAAAGGTTACCGTCGCTGACGACGTTGTCGGGCCAGACGCGCGACGCGATCGTTTCCTTGTCGATGACGCCGCCGTTTCCGCGAATCAACAGTGCGAGGAGTTGCGAGAGGCGTTCGGGCAGCGGGACTACGGATGCGCCGTGCGAGAGCAGCCCCCGTGCCGGATCAAACTGAAACGAGCCGAATGCGTAAATCGGCAAGAGCTTCGCCTGCGTCGCCACGTGCGCCCGACCGTTCATCATCAAGTTTGAAATGATCGAGAGGAGCCGATTGTGACGGAACCGTCACGACGGCGATCGTTCGCCGCGCGACCGGTCGAAGCCGAACGAGGACCTCGCCAAGCGGGTCGCCCAGCGCCTCGAAGACCTCCGCCCACGTCTTGCCGGAGAGCGCGGTAAGCGCAAGCGCAAGCGTTTCGTGAATCGCGTCGACCAGCGGCCCCGCGTAATGGGCGAAGGCCGAATCGCTCCGGCGTACCGCCGCGGCCGCGTCCGCGAGAGGCCGGGCGCGGCGGGACTGCGGCATCACGCCGGCAACCAAACAGCCGAGCAACTCGCAGACCGCAGCGGTTTGCGCGTCTTGATCGCCACGCATCTGGGGCACCACCAGCGTTAAGCGATCGTAAAGGACGCTGGTTAGTAAGGGGTCGAGACCCAGTTCGTTTCGTGCTTGAGCGCCGGCGAAGAGGCCGCTTGCAAGCAAGCGGTCGTGCGTCGATAAGAGTTGCGCGACGGCACGCGCGCGCCAACGTCTCGCGCCGTCGAAATCGCAGCGCGCCAGGGCAACGGCTTGCATGACCGCGGCGCTGCGGGCTTCCAGCTCGGCAAACGAACGGATCTGCGCGCAGCGGTGCGACGCGCAGGCAATGCGCTCGGCTTCGCGCCAGTCTCTGTCGCGAACGAGGTGCCGGGCGCGCTCCACGTCGACGGCAACCCGGGCCCACAGATCGCGCGAGAAGCCGGCCTCCTGCGGCGATGGCCGCCACTCACCCGGAAGTTCGAGTTGGGCTTGCGAAATCAGAGCAAAACAGCGTTGCCGCTCGCCGTTGCGCTCTCCCAATAGAGATGAAGCGGCGCGAGCCAGCTGGAGTGCCGCGCCATAATCGCCGTCGAGCAGCGCGAGTCGTGCGGCGAGGAGCCTTCGCGCGCCCGGCGAGAGCATGGCGGCGTGCTCGATCGCCTCTTCGCGGCGGCCCAGCCGGACGTTCGCATCGGCGCGAAGATCGAGAGCCATCGTTCGCTGCTCGCGCGTCTCGGACAAGCGCACCAGGTTGCCGGCAATCGAACGCATCTCCAAAACCGAGTCGCGATCGCGAGCATCCAAGCACGCGTGCCGCTCGCGCTCGAAGGGAGCGCGCGCCGCCGCCGGTCCGGCACTTTCGACCCGAGCGTGAGGTTCTGTGTGGCTGCGCTCGACGATACCGCGCGCGAACTGCGCGATTGCCGCCACGGCTTCGGCGCGCCGGCGCTGGAAATGCCGGCGCGAAACGCCGCTTCGCCGCGCCAAGTCCGAGTTGGTCGTGTCCGCCGCGAAGTCGGCCAACAAGATCGCGTCGCGAAGCATCGCCGTCGCCGGGTCGTCGCCTTCGAAGACCGCGAACACGACCCGCTCGAGTGCCGCAACCGGATTCGCCGTGCCCATCTCGGCGCAGAGCGCATTCATCATCGGCATGGCAGCGAGCGCTCGCGGATTTCGGGCCCGGCGCAACAGTGCCGACACCTGGCGCTTCATCCCACGCTGGACGTCGTATTCGTTGAGCTGCATTGCCCGCAGCGCTAGCGATGCCATCCCCACTAAGATAGACCGCCAAGCGCCTGCGATGCTTCACGAAACAACAAAGCTCGGCGTGCAGATCGCGCCGTCGTGCATTGAAGTTATTTGAACTTTGAATGTCGTTGATGCAAATGTTCTCTCGTCGCGTGCGCGGTCAACCAGTATCAAAAGGTTGGTTCCCCGCGGATTGGTAAGGCCGATTGTCAGCGTCGTCGACGCTTCTTCGAAAAAACT
>CAZMPP010000407.1:0-2103 GCA_964568035.1 uncultured bacterium | reverse complement strand
GGGGGCCGGCAAGGACACCCTCGTGGAGGCGCTCCGGGATCGGCGGCCCAATCTGCGATACTCGGTCTCGGCAACGACCCGTTCCCCCAGGCCGGGGGAGCGAACCGGCGAGCACTATTTCTTCGTTTCTAACGGGGAGTTCGCCGAACTGCTGCGCAGCGGCGGTTTGCTCGAGTCCCGGGAGTACAACGGCAACCTTTACGGCACCCCGCGCGATTACGTCCAAGGGAGCCTAACGGAAGGCTACGACGTGATTATGAAGCCCGAGGTCAACGGCGCGCTCGCCGTGAAGGCGGCCTACGGCGACGCGGTGCTGATCTTCGTCGTGCCGGATCGGTTTTCGCATCTTCGGGAGCGTCTGCTCGCTCGTCGCTCCGAGACGAACGAGGAGATCGCCGAGCGGCTGGAGATCGCGAATCGCGAGATGCAGTGCATTCGGAGCTTCGATTACATCGTGGTCAACGAACAGGGACGGCCCGAGCAGGCGGTGCGCGACCTCGAATCAATCCTGCAGGCGGAGCGTTTTCGCATCCATCGTTACCCGGACGACTCGATTCGACGCGTCCAGTCGTCATAAGAACAGAGCAGCCAAACAGAAGAAAGAACGGTACCAACAATCGTGAGCAAATCGGTTTTCGGCGATCTTGACGTCCTTCTCGAGCATGCCGACTCGAAGTTCAGTCTGGTCAACGTGGTGACCAAACGGGCGCGGCAGCTCAACAACTGGATTCGCGTCCAGCAGCTTCCTGCGTCGGACCGCCGTGAATATTTTGCCAGCGAGCCGCTAGTAGACCACGAGGGCATCAATCCCAACAAGCCCGTTTCGATCGCCCTCGACGAGATCGCCGAAGGCAAGATCGCCTATCAGCGCACGCGCGAGGGGATCAAGTAACGAAGGGTTTCAGCCATGTGTGGAATCGTCGGTTATATCGGCCGGCGCGACAGCGTTCCGATCATCCTGGACGCCCTTCAGCGCTTGGAGTATCGCGGTTACGATAGCGCCGGGATCGCCGTCATCGACGAAAACGGAGCTCTCGTCGGCACCAAAGCCGAAGGGAAGCTCTCTAGGCTCGCCGAGCGCCTGAGCAACGGTGAGGCGCTGGCCGGTATGGTCGGCGTCGGACACACGCGCTGGGCGACGCACGGGCGGCCGTCCGACGCCAACGCCCATCCGCACCGCGACTGCCAAGGGCGCATCGCCGTCGTGCACAACGGCATCATTGAAAACTATGCCGGTTTACGCGCGCGCCTGATCGAGATGGGTCACGTTTTCAGCAGCGAGACCGACACCGAAGTCTTGGCACACCTCATCGAGATGCACTATGACGGCGATTTGGAAGCGGCCGTCCGCCGCACCCTGCACGACGTCCGCGGCGCCTACGCGTTGGGCGTCATCTCGAGCGACGATCCCGAGCATCTGGTCTTTGCTCGCAACGGCGCCAGCCCGCTGGTGCTCGGCATTGGCGAAGGCGAGATGTACGTCGCCTCGGACACGCCGGCGATTCTACCCTATACCCGGCGCGAGATCATCATTCAAGAGGGTGAGATTGCCGTCGTCGGGCGCGACGGATACCGCCTGACCGACTACAACGGCGCGCGCGTCGAGCGCGAGGCGATCGCCATCTCCTGGGATCCCGGAGCGGCCGAGAAGAGCGGCTTCAAACACTTCATGCTCAAGGAGATCTTCGAGCAGCCCAACGTCATCAAGGAGACGCTGGCCGGACGCGTCGACGAGGACGGCGACGTGCATTTGGGCGGCGAGCTCGAAGCGCTGGGTATCGACCGGCTCCGCAACCTCAGCAAGATTGCCATCACCGGCTGCGGTACCGCGTATCACGCCGGCCTCATCGGCATGTACCTGCTGCGCTCGCTCGTGCACCTCCCCGTGGAGATGGAGCTGGCCAGCGAGTTTCGCTACGGCGATCCGGTGATCGATCCGACGACGCTGGTGATCGCGATGTCGCAGTCAGGCGAGACCGCCGACACCATCGAGGCGGTGCGCATTGCGCGCCAGTCGGGATGCAGCGTCTTAGGCATCTCCAACGTACTCGGTTCGCATCTGACGCGGCTGGCGGACGCGATGCTCTTTACCCGCGGCGGCCC
>CAZMPP010000406.1:0-2154 GCA_964568035.1 uncultured bacterium | reverse complement strand
CGCGTTGGATTAGCAGCGTTCTCAATGCAGTCGGCAACAGCCAGTACTGGAAAGATACGGCGGTCATCTTAGCCTGGGATGATTGGGGTGGCTTCTACGACAACGCCAAGCCGCCGCAGATTAACTACACGAGCCTTGGATTCCGCGTCCCGATGATCGTCATCTCGCCGTATGCCAAGCCGAGATCCATCTCGAGTACGCAGTATGATTTCGGCAGCATTCTCAAGTTCGTCGAAGAGCAGTTCGGTCTCGGTTCGCTTCACACAACGGACGAGCCGGCGAACTCCATGGACGACATGTTCGATTTCACCCAGTCGCCGCTTACCTACAACAACGAGCCGCTCCCCAGTGAGAAGCCCTGCGGCGGCTCGCCGAGCCGGCGGCAGATCATCGAACATGACGGAGGCGTGCCCGAGTAAACGCGGCGTGCCCTAGGGAAGAGTAGGGCATGCGTCTCTTTGCCGACCGCGCCGATGCCGGTCGGCAGCTCGCGGCCGGTCTTGCCGAGTACGCCCGTCAAGAGAGCACCGTCGTGCTGGCGCTGCCGCGCGGCGGCGTGCCGGTCGGCGTCGAGGTTGCGACGAGTCTCGATGCGCCGCTCGATGTTTACGTGGTACGTAAGCTCGGCGTTCCCGGTCGCGAGGAGTTGGCGATGGGCGCGCTCGCCGGCGACGGTACGTGCGTCGTCGACGAAGAGCTCGTCGAGTCGCTCGGCGTCGCGCCGCAAGAGCTGGACGCCGCGGTTGCGCGTGAGAGCGCCGAGATCGCGCGGCGCGAGCGAGCCTATCGCAACGCTCGGCCCGCGCCGGAGTTAGCCGGAAAGACGGTAATCGTTGTCGACGACGGCCTCGCAACCGGCGCGACGATGCGCGCGGCCGCCATCGCCCTGCGCCGGCATAAACCCGCAAAACTAGTGGTCGCGGTCCCGGTCGCAGCGCCGCGAACGTGCGCGAGCTTGGCGCAAGAGGTCGATCGCGTGGTCTGCGCCTTCACGCCGGAGCCCTTTCATGCCGTCGGCCTTTACTACGAGAACTTCGATCAAATCGGCGACGATGAAGTCCGGCAATTGCTCGCCCAAGCAGCCGCGATAAGAGGTCAGCGCCGCAGCGCGTAGTATTCAGCCGCCATGAACCGCCCGTCCGTTGCCGCCCTTATTTTTACCGCGATCCTGGGATTAGGATGTGCCGCCGCATCGGCCGAGCCGATCCTCTATACGTTTACCGGATTGCCGGGCGGCGCGGCCGACACGTGCAAGTGGTTCAACGACGATATTACCGACCGCTCGATTCCCGCTTTGACGCATCAAACCGACTTGCTGTATAACCGGGTGGCTCTGCCGGCCGGTGAAAACGTTGCCATCGGCGGCACTGCCACGAGCGAGCAAGGCGAACCGCTGGTTGATTTCCATTTGGGATCGCGGCTGATCTGCACGACGGGCTAGGCGTGATAGATCGCACGAAAGCGCGCCGCCGATAGTGCCGCCTCGCCGGGCGACCCATACGCGGTAAAGAACTGCGCGCGCGCTTGCGGCGGAATGACGCTGAAGGCGATCGCCAAGTCGACCGCCGGATTGCCCAGATGCACGTCGCCCCAATCGATGATTCCCGTTACTCTCATTGCGTCGTCGGCGAGCACGTGGCGCGCGTAGAGATCGCCGTGTGCGACCGTACGCCGCGACGACGGCGCGATCGGACGCAACGCCTCGGCGGCTTCGAGTATCGGCGCGGGATCGCGCACGATTCCCGCTTCGCTTAGTTCTCTTAAGCGCGTCTGCAGCTTCGGCATCATCCGCACGTCGTCGAGCCGGCCGATCTCGTCTCCCGGAAGCCCGGCTTCGGCCAGCGGCCCGGCCTCGATTCCGTGCAGCGCGCGCAAGAAACCGCCCAGCGCCGTAGCAAGTCCACCGTACGCTTCTTCCGCCGGTCGCAGCGAGGACAGCTCGCGGCCGTCAAGGCAACGGTAGCCGGCAAACGGCCACGGATACGTCTCGCTCGGTACGCCGGCGAACTCCGGCACCGGAATCGGCAACGGCACCTGCGGTGCAATCGCCGGAAGGAATTGACACTCGCGCGCGATGAGCTTGGCGGTCGCCGAACGCCGCGGGAAACGAAAGATGAAAAGGTCGTTGACCGAGTACGCCGCGTTATCCCAACC
>CAZMPP010000405.1:0-2166 GCA_964568035.1 uncultured bacterium | reverse complement strand
GACCCGCAGTTCGCCCAGTTGCGGAAACTGCGCGCCGACCAGACCGCGCGCGAGCAGCGCGTCGATCTCGATGTCGGGCGCCCACGGATCCGGCGGTCGCGACGTCATTTTTTGGGCGGGCGTACGCGCAGCGCGATGCTGATCCGCGGGCCGACGGCGGCTCGCGTCTTGGGCACGCCGTGATCGTAATGGAGTTGCGTCTCGTAGCTCATCAGCAACAGGCTTCCGCCCTCGAGATCGAGATCGAAGATGCGGCGCTTCTTTTTGCCGCGCGCCGTCTTGCTACGAATCGTCATCAGCCGGGTAGCGCCCAGCGAGATCAGCCCAATCGGATAGCCCTCGACGATCTCGTAGAGGTGGTCGTTGTGCGGCGCTACGCTATCGTGACCGGCGCGATAGAGGTTGAGGCCAACGCTATTGAACGGCGCTCCCGTGTCGCGCCCGACGCGATCCGCCGCTTGGCGCAGCGCCGTGGGGAGATGCTCGTCGTCGAGCGCGTAGCGCGAAACTAGCCGCGGGACGTCGACGTCGCGGTCGTACATGCGGCGCCGTTCGCTCTGCCAGTCAACGCCTTCGCGCAGAGATTCTAACCAACGCCGCGCCGTCTGAGGTTCGATGAAGCCCGGCGTGTACACGATGGCACCCGTTTCGTCGTCGACGATCGTGCGCCGTCCCGCACCGAAGAGACCGAGTTGCGTCAGGGATAAAGGCCGCGCAGTTTCGTCGCCTCGGCAACGCGGGCGACTGCCACGCAGTATGCTCCTTTCCGCATCGAAACGCCGTGGCGTTTGGCCTGTTCGTGCGTCTCGCGGAAGGCCCGCGTCATCTTGCGCTTGAGGCGCTCGTTGATCTCGTCCTCTTCCCAGAAGTTTGCCTGAAGGTCTTGCACCCATTCGAAATATGAAACGGTTACGCCGCCGGCGTTGGCCAGAATGTCGGGCAAAACCATTATGCCGCGGTTGAAGAGGATGTCGTCGGCCTCGGGCATGGTCGGGCCGTTGGCCGCTTCGGCGACGATGGCGGCGCGAATGCGCGGCGCGTTCTCCTGGGTAATCACTTTTTCGAGCGCTGCCGGCACGAGCACGTCGCACTCGAACTCGAGCACCTCGTGGTTGTTGGTGCGCTCGCCGCCGGTGAAACCGACCACCGATCCGGTCTCGAACTTGTGCGCGGTCAGTCCCTTGACGTCGAGTCCCTTGTCGTTTGCGACGCCGCCGCTCGAATCGGAAACGGCGACGATCTTATAACCGCGCTCGGCCATGAGCTGCGCGGCATACATGCCGGCGTTTCCGAAGCCCTGAATGGCGACGCTCGCACCTTCAACGGTTTTGCCGAGCGTTTCCATTGCTTCGTCCACGACGTACATGCAGCCGCGCGCAGTCGCCTTGTCGCGACCCAGCGAACCGCCGATGGAGACCGGCTTTCCCGTGACCACGCCGGCGATCGAGTAGCCGTGCTGCATCGAGTACGTGTCCATGATCCACGCCATGATCTGCGGCGTCGTGTAGACGTCCGGCGCGGGAATGTCTTTCTCCGGCCCGATGATGATCGAGATCTCACTGGTAAAGCGGCGCGTGAGGTTCTCGAGCTCCTGCAGCGACATGGATTTGGGATTGCAGATCACGCCGCCCTTGGCGCCGCCGAATGGGATACTGACCAGCGCGCACTTCCACGTCATCCACATGGCCAATGCTTTGACTTCGTCGAGCGTTACGTCGGGATGAAACCGGATGCCGCCCTTGCCCGGTCCGCGCGACATGTTGTGCTGCACGCGGTAGCCCGTGAACATGCTGAACGACCCGTCGTCCATACGAACCGGGAAGTTCACCTCCAAGACGCGCTTGGGCCAGCGCAGATACCCGTGAAGCGATTCGTTGAGGCCGATTAGCCCCCCGACTTCGTCGAGCTGCCGCTGTGCCATATCCCAGACGTTCTCGGTACCCTGGGCTGCAGAGAGATCGATTGCCATACGCTCTTTATACCGCTCCTGTTTGCCAGACTCCGGTTAGCCGGACTCTCGTCGAACTCCGATGGCAACGTTTCCGTCGCTTCACCGGAGTCCGACGCAAGCGTTGATTACTGGTGAGGCGGGTGCCCGTACATGCTGGCATGGTATGCCGGCAAGTGCGGATTCTTCCACTTCGATCCGTCCTCGAACGTAATCTT
>CAZMPP010000404.1:0-2171 GCA_964568035.1 uncultured bacterium | reverse complement strand
TGGAGCGATTGCCGCCCTCGCGGCGGCAATCGCCATCGGGGCGGCGTGGCTGGTCACCGTCGCGCACGGCGCGGCGGCAAGCGCGACGACCGCTCCCGTTTCGACCGACTACCGGCAGCGTAACGCCGCCGTCGCGTTTTACGAAGCGCAGGTCCGCGTCGATCCCGACGATCAGATCACGCGGCGCGTCCTAGCCGGCGAGTATCTGCAGCGATTTCGCGAGAACGGCGACTTCAACGACGTGACGCGCGCCATCCAGATGGCACGACAGTCGTTGCGACTTCAAGCGTACCGCAACGTCGGGGCGCTTAACGTGCTCGCCTCCAGCGACCTCGCACTGCATCGCTTTAGCGCGGCGTTGGCCGAAGAGCGCGCCGCCGCGGCGGCAGCGCCTTTTGACGACGGTGCCCGCGCGCAAATCGCTTCGATCCTCATGGAACTCGGGCGCTACGAGCAGGCCGGCCGGATTCTCGCCTCGCCGCGCGACCGCGATCCCAATCCAACATGGATGTCGATCCGGGCGCGCTACGACGAGCTGACCGGCAACCTCGCGGGAGCGCGGGTGCAGATGGCACAAGCCACCTCGCTGATCGATACGTCGGTGACGGTTCCGGCCTACACGCGGTCGTGGTATCACTTGCGCGACGCGCAGCTCGCCTTCGAAGCCGGCGACGGCGACGCGGCCGCCACGCAGTTCGCGCAGTCGCTGCACGACTATCCCGCCAACGCGATGGCCCTGCTCTTTCAAGCAAAATTCTATCGTGCCCGCCGCGATTGGCCGCACGCGCTCGAATCGGCCACGCGCAGCGCCGACCTCTACCCCCTCCCCCAGACGCTCGGCTATGAGGCCGACGCGCAGCGCGCGTTGGGCGATACGCCCGCCGCGCAGCGCACCGACGAGCTGATCCGCGCCGAGCAGCGGCTCTTTAACGTACAAGGGGTCAACGACCGTTTGCTGGCGATGTACTACGCCGAGCATCGCGAGCATCTCGACGATGCCTTGCGCGCCGCGCGGTCCGATCTCGTTAAGCGCGGCGACGAAATCTACGCTGACGATACGATGGCGTGGGTGCTGGCCGCATTGAACCGCTGGCCGCAGGCGCGCAACTATGCGGTGCGTGCGACGCGCTACGAGACACAAGATCCCGAGCTCCAATATCACGCCGCCGTCATCGCCGCGCACACCGGCCACCCGGCCGAGGCGCGCTACCGCCTACGCGCGATCTTGTCGAGCGGCGACGTTTTTCATCCCTTTTATGCCGCCGACGCTCGCCGCACCCTCGCGGCGCTGGGCGGCTAACGATGCGCGCGCGCGCATTCGGCCTCGTTGGTTTTCTGATCGCCCTTAACGCGGCGGCATGGCTGCTTGCGCTCGGCACGTTCTGGTCGCACCCGGTTCTGCTCGGAACGGCGCTGCTCGCCTTCTCGTTCGGTTTGCGTCACGCCGTCGACGCCGATCACATCTGCGCGATCGACAACGTCACCCGCAAGTTGGTGCAGGAGCGGCGGCGCCCGATCGGCGTCGGCTTCTTCTTTTCTTTGGGACACTCGACGGTGGTCGTCGCGCTATCGCTCGCCATCGCGGTCTCCGCGACGGTTGTCAAAGAGCACTTGCCGTCATTGCAGCGCCTCGGTGCGCTGGTTGGTTCCTCGGTTTCGGCGTTCTTTTTGTTGCTCGTCGCGGCGATCAATCTGGTAGTGCTGCTCGAGATCTTCGCCGCATTCAGTCGCGCTCGCCGCGGCGAAACGCCGGCCGACGACGCGCTCGACGAGATGTTCGACCGTCGCGGCCTGCTGGGAAGAATCTTTCGCCCGCTGCTGCGCGTCGTCGACCGCAGTTGGAAGATGTATCCGGTCGGCGTGCTCTTCGGTCTGGGATTCGATACCGCCACCGAAGTCGCGCTGCTCGGCATCGCTGCCGTTGAGGCCGGTAAAGGCCTTCCGGTCTTCGCCATCCTGATCTTCCCGCTGCTCTTTACGGCCGGCATGGCGCTGATCGACACCGCCGACGGCATCGTGATGGTCGGTGCGTACGGCTGGGCCTTCATCAAACCGATCCGCAAACTCTATTACAACCTGACTATCACGGCGGTGGCGGTGATCGTCGCCGTGGTGATCGGCGGGATTGAGGCGCTGAGCCTAATCGCGGGTCAGTTCGGTCTGGAAGGCGC
>CAZMPP010000403.1:0-2187 GCA_964568035.1 uncultured bacterium | reverse complement strand
AGGTGCAGGCGACGGCGGCGGCGGCCGAAGCCGACAAAGACGACGAGCCAGCGGCTTGGTCAGTGCAGCCAAAACATGCGCCCGATAAACACGGGTGACGCGATTGATCTGCCATTAATTTCAAGCACCATCCGGGGAATGCGGGATTATTTGTCCATCCGGTGATGGCAGACTTCTAGGCGGTTGCCTAGCGGATCTTCAAAAAAGACCGCGTAGAACGTCGGATGGTGCTGCCCGAAGTAGCCGGGACCGTCCACGTTTTGCCCGCCGTGCGCGCGTACGACTCGGGCAACCTCATCGACGAAACCGGTGCTGGGCGCAGCAAATGCAATGCGCGTCGCCGTCGGGCGCGCGTCCGTGTCTTCGAACACGTTGAAGAAATCCGCCCGGACGGTACCGTAGCGCCGCGTATATCCGTAGCGCGCGGCGCGGACCGTCGTGGGTTCGGTACCGAACAGCGGCATCAGCGCGTCGTAGAATGGTCGCACCGCAGCGGCGTCACTGACGCGAAAGTCGATGTGGCTGAAGAGCGGAAACGCGTAGCGTTCGTAGTAGCGGGTGCGCTCTGCGCGTAGGTCTTCGTTCGAGTCAATCTCGCGCACGGCGTGTACTCCTTATCTTATTTAGGGCGCTTGCGGCCTTTGCGGCGTCAACGCAGTCGTGCTGATAACCTGCGCGTAACTACGAGTTCACCGTGCGCCAACAATGAGCCGGTAGGATCCAGGCATGGGTTTTGAGTGTGCCAAGGTTCCTGATTCTGGTGAGAGTACCTCGCGTTTGATGCCTTTTCGGCGGCTTTTTGTATGCACTCCTAAGAGCGTGCAGGCCGCCGGCGAGAAGTTGCGCATCGCCGACAACTTGCAACGTGGATAGCGCGACCGCTCTTCGCATCGGCGAGGCGTTCGAGAGCGTGCTGCTCGCACCGATGCTGCAGCCGATCGTTGCCGGTTCGGCCGAACTGGGGAGTTACGAACTCGATCTTATGGCGCGTGAAGTCGCTCGGCACGATCGTAGCGGTTTCGCGGCACTCGTCGCGGCGCAACTCAGCGAAGCGCGATGATGGACGCAACCGAACGGGACGCCTACATCAGCGCGTTGCTGCCACGCGTGCGTGCGCTGGCGCGCCGTCTCAAAAGAATCGTCCCCCACCTCGACGTCGACGATCTAACCGGCGACGGCTTCGTCGGCCTGATTCGCGCCGTCGATTCCTTCGATCCGGCTCGGGGACCGCACATCGACGAATACGCGCGGCGCCTTATCGTGGGAGCGATGCTTAATGGGATTCGTCGCATGGATCCCGTCTCCGAACGCGCCCGACGGATCGTTCGCGACGGCGAGAACGAGCGCTACACTTTGGCTGCCTCCAGCGGTCAGACTCCGACGCTCGCGGAGATGGAGCGCCGCCGCCCCGGTTACGAGCGGGCGCTCACGGCCGCGCACCGCGGCCAGCCACTCTCGCTCGACGCGCCGCTGCCCATCGGTGAATCGCTCTCCGGCGACTGGAGCGACGATCCGGCGCACATCGTAGAACGGCGTCTGGAGAATAGACGGCTCTATGCGCTCGTCGCCGACTTGCCGCGACGCCAGCGCCGGATCGTCGCAATGCATTATTTCAACGCCCGCTCGCTCCGAGCGGTCGGAAGAGCGATGGCGATTTCGCCGCAGCGCGCCTCGCAACTTCATCTCAGCGCGATCGAGCGGCTCAAGCGTCAGTGGCTAGCTTCGTCGTGATGCGGCGCTAAAAGTGTTGCGCCGCGTCGAAACGGAGGATAACGCCTCCGTTCTTGCGCTGCAAGTCGAAAGCGGGCGCTCCGAAGCCGTCGTACCGGCCGTTGCCGACGCCGAGCTCGAGACGGCGTTACTCCCGCGCGATCATCCGCGTTGGGTCAAGGATGCGATCGCGGTTTCGCAACGCGCGCGCGAGATAATCGCCAAGCTGCGGCCGGTCGTTATCCGAGTGCTTTCGTTCTGGGATCACCGAATCCGATCGATCGTGGTGGGGGATCGCTCGGTTAGCGTCGATCCAAGCGGCTGCTACCGAGTCGACGCCTAGCGCTGCGGGGGAGACCTTCCGGAACGGTTGAGGGTGCGAGCGCAACGGCTTTTCATTGTAGCGCGTGCGCCGCGACGGCGAGGGCGACTGCAGCGGTTCCCGCAAAGACGAACACGATGAGGGCTTGGGCGAAC
>CAZMPP010000402.1:0-2190 GCA_964568035.1 uncultured bacterium | reverse complement strand
CCCCGGTGCTGAAACTCACGATCCCGATCCGCGAGCGCGTGCTGTTCTTCACCGGCATGGTGATCTCGCTGGAATCGGCGCAACAGGCCGTGTCGTACGGCTTCGGAAATTTCGTCGGCGGCGCGGTCGCCTACGCGTCGGTGCGCGAGCTGGGGCCGATGCTTACCGGCGTGGTCGTCGCCGGACGAGTCGGCGCCGCCATCGCGGCGGAGATCGGCTCGATGGTCGTGACCGAGCAGATCGAGGCGCTGCGATCGATGGGTTTGGAGCCGGCGCGCTTTTTGGTCGTCCCGCGCTTTGTCGCGCTCTTGGTGATGCTGCCGCTGCTGACCATCTTCGCCGACGTCGTTTCGATTGCGGGTGGCGCCTGGATCGCGCAGACGTACGCGCACATCGCGTACGACTCGTACCTCGCGTCGGTCCGTCAGACGATCGACTTTCCGGACGTTGTCAAGGGCCTGCTCAAAGCGGTTGTCTTTGGAGCGATTATCGCGATCGTCGGCGCCTACCAAGGTCTCTCGACGCGCGGCGGCGCGGCCGGCGTCGGCAAATCGACGACCGGAGCCGTGGTAATCTCGATCATCTTGATCTTCATGTCGAACTTTCTGCTCTCGCTGCTGCTCTTCGGCTGATGGTCCACGGTAACGGCAAAGCGATTGCCCGCATCGAGAACGCCTCGCTCGCGTTCGGCGATCGCGTCGTACTCAAGAACTGCAGCCTCGACATAATGGAAGGTGCGATTACCTGCATCATCGGTCTCTCGGGCGCGGGAAAGTCGACGATCTTGCGCCTGATCGACGGATTGCTGCTTCCGCACGAGGGGCACGTCTACGTGCACGGCCAGGACATCTGTCACATGAGCGAAGACCAGCGCAACGTCGTCCGCCGTAAGATCAGCCTATCGTTCCAGTTCTCGGCGCTGCTCGATAGCTTGACGGTCGGCGAGAACGTCGCGCTGCCGCTGCGCGAACACACCAAGCTTTCGGAGGCGGAGATCCGGCGTACCGTCATGGATGCTCTCGACAGCGTGGGGCTCACCCAAGCGTACGACAATCTGCCCTCCGAGCTCTCCGGCGGCATGCTCAAGCGCGCCGGCTTCGCCCGCGCTATCGTTACGCGTCCCGAGCTCGTGCTCTACGACGAACCTACGACCGGCCTCGATCCAATCGTGACCAACCTTATCACCGACACGATCCTGCGGCTGCGCGAGAAACTCGGGGGCAGCGCGGTGGTCATCTCGCACGACCTGCAGTCGATCTTCGGGATGGCCGATTACGTGGCGATGCTCTTCGAGGGCGCGATCATCGCGTACGATACCGCCGCAGCCATCCGCAACTCGCAAAACCCCATCGTTCAACAGTTCTTGGCCGGCTCCGAGGTGGGGCCGATTCCGATATGATGTGGCGCGAGGCTCTTTGCCTCCGAGGAATAATACAAGCCCCGTATGACTAGGCAAGCCCAAGTCGGCGCCTTCGCCATCGTCGCGATGCTGTTGCTGTTCGGCATCTTTTACGTTATCACCAACTTCGGCACGCGCCACACCGGCTATCGCATCGGGGTGCACTTCCAGTCCGCTGCCGGCGTAACGCCCGGCGCGCAGGTCTACTTCAGCGGCGTCGACTGCGGCTCGGTCGATTCGATCGAGTTGCTCCCCGACAACACCGTCGACGTTATCCTAGCGATCAACCGCGACATCAACATCCCGGCCGAATCGCGCTTCTTGATTCAGGCGCCGCTTACGGGCTCACCCTCGGTCATCATCGTGCCGCCGCGCGCCAAACCGCCGATCGCCCTCTTGCCGCGCCAGGTGTTGCCGATCGACGAGCAGCCGCGCGGTTATAACACGGCGACGATCGCCGATTTGCTGCAGCAGGGGCAGGGCGAACTCAAGCGCTTCGATAGCGTGATGAGCCTGCTCGAAGCGCGCACGCCCAAGCTGCTCAACACATTGCAGACGACGCTGGACAACGCCAACTCGCTGACGCTTACGACGAAGGCTTCGCTCCAGCGGCTCTCCGGGGAGCTGCTGGCGATGGGTACCAGCTTGCAGACGAGTCTCTCGGCGGCAGGCAATAACGTGGTCGAGCTTTCGGCGACGCTCAACACGTCGGCGGCGACCGACTCAAAGAAAGTCGGTGCGCTGCTCGATAAGTTTCAATCGACCGCCGATTCGCTCAACAAATCGATGAT
>CAZMPP010000401.1:0-2193 GCA_964568035.1 uncultured bacterium | reverse complement strand
CGCCGGCAAAGATACGCGTTGCGACGATGACGGCAAATCCCGCCGAGGCAAGACTCCCGGCCACGAGCGCGAGCAGACCGGCGCGGTTGCTCTCGACCGAGGCGGTCGACGAGCTCCCCACTTTAAGAACCTCAGCGGCGGCGACACCCTCGGGGTAGGGAAGGTCGGATTGCGTCACTAGTGCGCGCCGCAAGGGAACGCTGTACATTACGCCGAGGATTCCGCCGACCGCGCAGATTCCGAAGGATTGCGCGAACGGAAAGCCGCTCCACCAGCCGATCATCACCAAGCCCGGCAGCACGAAGATCACCGACGAAAGCGTTCCCGCCGCAGACGCCAGCGTCTGGACGATATTGTTTTCGTAGATCGTCGCGTTGCGAAACATCCGCAGGACGGCCATCGAGATCACGGCGGCCGGAATCGACGAGGCGAAGGTGAGGCCTACCTTCAGTCCGAGGTAGACGTTGGCGGCGGTGAAGACGAGCGTAATCGCCGCGCCGAGAACAAATCCGCGCAGGGTCAGCTCGGCTCGCCGCTCCATCGGCCTCTCTTGCGCCTCTGCACGTGCGGTGGCCTTCAGAAGCATCACAAAGCCCGCGGCGTAAACGCCGCGGGCTTTGATGTATCTCCGGTCATTTTCGCCTGTTTGAAGCCCTTGCAGACCTCCCACCGACGTCTCGTCCGGGTCTTCGAACGGCCCACTCGGATGTCGCTTACGCGACAGATCGTCTACGTGCTCCGATCGCGGCTCGATACGTTCCGCCCTTCGTCATTGGACGAAGTGACTGCATGCTATCAAAGCTAATCAAGGCTTTCAAGGCGTTTGCAGCCCAGTCCACAAGGCCTCCACAAGAAATTGTGGTTACCCACAATTTATCGACCGTTTAGGGCCGCATCGTCGTCATCGGAGAGGTCATTGCCGACGGCATAGCCGAGGGCATCGCGGGCGTCGTGGGTGCCGTCATCGGCGGTGCGCTCGGAGCCATGGGCGTTGCCATCGGCCCCATTGACTCCATCGGTGAGGCGGTAGGCACCGGCTGTGCCGAAGCGGCGAGCGTGGCCGCGCCCGCGATGAAGCTTCCGGCCAGAACGATACCGAGAAACCATCGATTCACGGAGATCCTCCTTGCGCTAGCGGGTGATGAATCGTAGCGGGCTACTACCCACTTAGCGCTCGGCCCTAACGGAGGCCGGCCGTAACGGAGGACGGGCCGGTCTTGAGCGAACGCCGCCCACGCCGGGCGCAAACGAACAAAAGGCCAGCGGGTATAAACAAAGGGGAGAAGGGGCGCCTGGGCCCGCAACACTCCCCTAACCAAACTGATGGGCGTCATCGAACTACCTTACACCGACAGCGTCGCCGCGGAGACCGATCCGATCTTCTCGCGCGTGGAACACGTCATTCCGCGCGTCGAGTGGCCGCTGCACGCTCCCTACGTGGCGGCAATCAACCGCCTTAAAGCCGAACGCAACGCCGTCATTCTCGCCCATAACTATCAAGTACCGGAAATTTTTTATACGGTCGCCGATATCGTCGGAGACTCGCTGGCGCTCGCGATGAAAGCGGCCGAGACCAAGGCCGACGTCATCGTTCTCTGTGGCGTTCATTTTATGGCCGAGACGGCGAAGCTCGTGAACCCTTCCAAGACGGTGCTCGTTCCCGATCTGCGGGCCGGCTGCTCGCTGGCCGAATCGATTACCGGCGCCGACGTTCGGCTGTTGCGCGAGCGCTATCCCGACACGCCGATCGTTACCTACGTCAACACCTCGGCCGACGTGAAGGCCGAGTCCGACGTCTGCGTTACCAGCGGCAACGCATTGCAAATCGTGGAGGCCCTGGGTGCACCGCGCGTCGTCTTTCTTCCCGACGAATATCTCGCTAAATATGTGGCCTCGAAAACCAACGTCGAGATCATCGCGTGGAAAGGCCACTGCGAAGTCCACGAGCGTTTCACGGGCGAAGACGTCCGACGCTTCCGGCGCGACGATCCCTCGTTGATCGTGCTCGCGCATCCGGAGTGTCCGCCCGACGTATTGGCCGAGGCCGATTACGTCGGTTCGACCCAGGGCATGTCGGAGTACGTCGGGACGCTCTCCGAGCAGAACGGCGAACGACACAAACATCGTGCAAGAGTGCTGATGATGACGGAATGCTCGATGGCTGATAATGTTTCGGGCCGCTATCCCGGCGTC
>CAZMPP010000400.1:0-2194 GCA_964568035.1 uncultured bacterium | reverse complement strand
CTCGGCGACGACTCGGCCTTCCCGGACCACGACCGCGCCGACGGGCGGGTTGGGGGAGCTGCTGCCTTTGCCGCGCGCGGCAAGCTCGTAGGCGCGCTGCAAAAAGAGCGCGTCCAGCGGCGTCAGTCCCTCGTCGGCGCTCTCCACGGCTGCTGGCTCTTCGTCACCGCGACCACAACGGCTTGCTCGACCCTGCCTCCGGCGGCGCGCAGGGCCGCGGCGCAGTCGCGCAGCGTCGCGCCGGTCGTGCAAACGTCGTCCACGAGGATCACCGGGTGCGAGGCTACGGCGCCCGGCACGCATGCGAAGCGTCCAACCGCCGTCAGCCGCGCGGCGCGCGAGCGCCCGCGCTGGGTATCGCCCGCCCGCTGAACCAAGGCGGCAGCGACCCACGCGCCTGATGCTTCGGCCGCACCGCGCGCGATAAGTTCGGCCCCGTCCATGCCGCGAACGCGGCGGCGCTTGGCGGTGGTGGGAACCGGAACGAGTAACGCGCCGGCTTCTAGAAACGGCGCGAGCCGTTCCGCTAGCGCGTCGGCAACATCGCGCCGTCCGTCCTTGAGCGCAAGCACGGCCGAGCGAAGTGCACCCTCGTAAAATCCACTCGCGGTAACACGCAGCATCGGAAGCCGTATGTGAATCGGTTCACGGCGAGGCGCGCAGGCCATGCAAAGCCCGCTGCCGAGCGCGTTGCAAGCGGCACACTGAGCGGGGAAAACGGCATCGAGAAACGCACGCCACGCCACCGCTTTCAATCACGGCGACGCGGCGCGCGGCTAGGCGCGGCTACTTCTTACTGACCACCACGCCGCGCAGATCTCTCAGACCGGTGATTTTTTTGCTTGGCTTTCCGTTGCCGGGGTAGGGATAGAACGCTACGACACCAAGCGAAACGTCGACGCCGATAAGCGTCTTTCCGTCGATCGCAAAACCCTGCACGTCGGTCGAACCCTTGAGTTCGATCGTTTTGAGAATCTTGCCGCCTGCGCCGGTCGTGATCAGAATCGCAGAATCGTAGTACGCGCTTCCAAGATATTCAAATTGCTGATTGCCGACGACGACGTGTGTTCCGTCCCAGCGGATCGTCCCGGGGAAGCCAAACTGGCCGGTGCCGCCCTTGACGTCGATGAAGGTGAACTTCGACTTGCCTTTGGGCAGCTCGGCAAAGAAATTTTCGTACGCGGGCGTAAGTCCGTCGACGAAGAGATTGCCCTTGTTATCGTAACCACAAAAGAGCGCGACCGAAATGTTCGGGTCGGTGTAATAGACCGGATTGTTCTGCGCCTTCGGATAGATAACGAATGAGCCCGGGTCGCTGAAATACGAGTCGTAGTTAGAGACGGCGACGTTTCCTGTGACCGGGTCGACGTCGCACGACACCGCGTACTGCGCTCCGTCGTCGAGTTGTGCGATCGGACTCTTACCGCCGTGGGCGTACTCGGTGATGCCCCGTCCCGCCCCATTGTTCACGACGAAAACGTTGCCTTTCTTATCGGTGCAAATTCCGTCGGGATAACTCAAGCCCGTGAGCTTACCGGCCTTTTTCAGCGCGGGATAGGTGTAGACTAAGACCGTGCCGTCGGCGTACTCGCTGACATACATCAGATCGCCGGCCTTTGCCCTCGGATTCATCCACGAGCCGTCGCCCGAGCGGCCCGGGACGACGCCCATCCGGGAAACTCCGCCGCTCCTGTCGAGTGAGGCACCGCGCGCGGTAACGATGTGCGCGGAACTTTGAGATGGGTCGAAAGACCCATCGAACGACCGGGACCCACCACAAGCGGCTAGCGTCATCGCGACGAGCGTCCAAAACGCGCTGCGCGCGAGCTGTAAAACTCTCACGGAAATGATGCTCCTATTCTTTTGCGACAAGAAGTAACTGCCAGGTTCGCCGGTGCACCACGGCCTCCTCGAAGCCGCACGGGTGCGCTTACATGGATGCGAGCTTCGAGAGTTCGCTCACCAAAACGTCAGGTGGGATAAATCCGCGATAGATGTAGCGCACGACGCCTTTGCGGTCGATGAAGATGCTCTCCGGCAATCCGCCGACGTTGAACGTAGCAGCAAACTGACCGCCATCCACGGCTACACCCGTCGCGATGTCGAAACGCTGCACGAAAGCTTTGACGACGCTTTCCGGTTCTTGCTCGTCGACCAGCAGCGTGGCGATGTTTCCGCCGTACCGCTTAGTTTG
>CAZMPP010000399.1:0-2203 GCA_964568035.1 uncultured bacterium | reverse complement strand
CTGCCGGTACGGCAGCTGCAGCTTCAGGTAGCGTAGCGCGAGCCGGTCGTAGCTGGTGAGGATCGCGAAGCTCAGCACCGTCAGCGCGAACGCGATGCCGACGTGCGCCGGCGCGATCGCCAGATCTTCAAGTACGTCGCGCTCCAGCCTCACGGCAGCGCCTCGCGTGCGGAGATCGGGCAGGTCTTCTGGCCCGAAGCCGACCGTCATTTGGTGGCGCAAAGCCTGCGCACCGTCTGCTCCAATATCCGCAAGGCGATCGGTCAAATCGTCGGATTCAAGCAGGTCGAAGCGTACTTCCGCGCCGGCGACGAGCTCTCGATCGACCTCGAGAACGTCATCGTCGACGTCAACCGCTTCGTGCTTCACGCTGACGACGCCGACGAGCAGTACGAGCGCAGCGAACTGCGCGCCGCCTACGCGCATTATCGAAGCGCGGCACGCGTATACCGCGGCGATCTGCTGATCGGCGACGCGCACGAGTCTTGGGTTGCGGCGCTCGACGCCACGCTCAAGCGGCGTCACGTGATGGTGCTCGAACGCATCGCGGAGATTGTCTCCACGCTCGATTACCAAGCGGGCAGCGAACCGAACCTGCGACTCGTTTCGGGATCGTAAGCCCTTTGCCGGCTGCGGGCCGCAAAGCCTGGGTCGGTGCGGCCGTCGTCCTCGCGGCGCTGACGGCGCTCGGCATTCAGACGGCCGTCATTACCAAAACAGGCTTCTTGATGGGCGACTTTCGCGCGTTTTACTGCGGCGCGAAGGTAGTTTCGCTGCACGCCGATCCCTATTTACGGCAACCGTTGCGCGATTGCGAAACGGCAATGGGGCCGCGGCTTTTCTTCGAAAAAAATCCGGGAGTTACGATTCCGGCGCCGCTGCCCGGCTACGCGCTGGCCGCGCTCGAGCCGCTCGGCGTGCTGCCGTTTCCGATCGCTGCGTCGCTCTGGGCGATATTGCTAATTCTCGGGTGCGCGGCAACGATCGTCGCCTGCGCGCGCTTTGCCCGCGTCGGCTGGGAAATGTCACTGGGCGGTTTCGCGCTCTCCCTGGCGACGCTCTCGCTGCCCTTCGGCGAGGTCGTGCCGGTTGCGCTGGGTGCGATCGCGCTCTCAGCCTATTACGCGTGGCGGAATCGTCCGCGCGCCGCGGCGATCTTTGCGGCGGTGGCGATGATCGAGCCGCACCTCGGGTTGCCGGTCTGCTGCGCGTTGGCGGTGTGGATGCGCACAACGCGAGCAAGCCTGGCCGTAGCCTTTGGCGCGCTGGGCGCGCTCTCGCTGGTCGTGCTCGGGCCGGCGGTCAACGTCGAATACTTCACCAGCGTTCTGCCGGCGCATGCCCTCTCGGAAGTTACGCGCGATACGCAGCTCAGCCTCACCGCCGTGCTCACGGCAATTCACGTTTCACCCGGCACTGCCGTGCGCGCCGGGACGTTGTGGTATGCGGCGATGCTGGTCATCGGCGTTCTCGCCGCGGGACTGCTCGCTAAACGTACGCGCAACGCCGCCTATCTGGTTTGCGTTCCCCCGGCCTTTGCCGTATTCGGCGGCACTTTTATTCACGTCACGCAGATCGCCGCGGCAATTCCCGCCGCGCTGCTCCTCGCGGTAAACGGCAGCGCGCGCCGGCGGCCGCTGGTGATAGCGGCGTTGGTTCTGCTCGCCGTGCCGTGGGTTTGGGCCATCTCGCCGGCGCTGATCGTCGCGCCGCTATTCCCCGTTGCCTATCTCGTCTGGCGGTCCAGCGGCGAGAATGTGCGCGTTGCGCTGCTCGCCGCAATTGGTGCGACGTTGATGATTCTCGGATTGAGCCAACTCGCGGCCGCCGCGCCGCACGCCGCCGCGCACGGGATCGGGCCGGCGATCGACCCGCGATTAGCCGAAGCGAGCTGGAGCGTCTTCACCCAGAAGAGTTCCAGCAACGCCTTAGTTGCGTGGCTGCTGCGTTTGCCGACTTGGATCGCGCTGGCGCTCTTGCTCTACGCGCTGACGCGCGAATCGGGATTACTGCGCCGCATTAATCTCACCCCGGCGCTGCTGCTCGCGATCACCTGCACGCTGCTCCCGATGGCGGCGCAGTTTTATGGCGATCGCGCGGCCGGCTGGCTGGGCGTGGATTTCCGCGCCTATTATTGCGCCGCGCTCGCTCAGCGCACCGGCGAGAATCCGTACTACGCGCAGCCACTGCACGCTTGCGAGAG
>CAZMPP010000398.1:0-2212 GCA_964568035.1 uncultured bacterium | reverse complement strand
GACCCGGAAGAGACCGGGCGGTATCGTCTCGTAAAGGTGGTGCGCTTGCTCGCGAGCCGTGAGATTTGGAGTGGTCGCCGTACAGGGCATAGGGAAAAAAGATCTCCTCTATCGACAGCCGTCGGGGATCTTGGAATTGCTGAATGCAATGTAGCGCCGGCGCATACGCTCCCCTAAAGTCCTTTGGACCCCAATTGGGTTGCGCTTTGGAGCGGCCGGAGCGGCCGACTCATTTAACGGTGATGGCGCCCGGGGTCAGGAGGGCCCCCTCGATCCGCACGACGCTGTGGGCGTAGGCCAGCGTCAAATGTAACGTCCCGCTCAGCCCCAGTTTGGTGAGGTCCAGATGCTCGATGACGCGCGAGACGCCCTCGCCGGCCAAAAAGTGCAGCTCCTCGCTGCGCGCAAAAGAGCCGCCGCCGCGCGCCGCGTAGGTCGCGGCGACCGGCACGATAAGCTCTTCGGTACCGGTGCGCCGGGGCGTTCCGGCAATGCAGTAGCCGATCGTTACGGGCGTGCCTCGGATGGTGAGCGTCTCCTGCGTACACGGCGTCGCGGCGCTGGAGACGAGTGGGGCAGCCAAGGCTGCCAAGGCGACGAGCATCGCCGGCATTCGTATCATCGTTAAATCCCTGCGCGCGCTTCGGTACGAATCGGCACCGTACCCGTTGAATGGAGATCGCATGCAAATTCGAGTGCTGGCCTTCGCTCACTTGCGCGAGGCGCTCGGGCAAGCCGAGCTGGCCTTCGACCTGCCGGCGAATGCGACGGCCGGTGACGCTTGGGCGATCCTCGCGCAGCGGCTGCCGGCGCTCGCCGCGGCGGGCCCCTCGACGCGCTTCGCTCGCAACGGCGCGCTGGTCTCGGCCCAGGAGCCGTTGTGCGAGGGTGACGAGCTCGCGCTGCTGCCACCGGTTGGCGGAGGATAGCGGTGCTGGCGATTACGCGCGCTGCAATCGACCTCGCCGCGCTGGAGAACCGGCGAAGCGGTGACGGCGGCGTCGTGACGTTTGCCGGTGTGGTACGCGATACGGCAGAGGGCGGCCGTTCCGTCGTGGGGCTTTCGTACGAGGCCTTCGAGCCGATGGCAATCGCGGAGTTCGAACGCATCGCCGCCGAGGCGCGCGAGCGATTTGGCGATCTAGAGGTTACGATCGTCCACCGCATCGGCGAGCTGAACGCCGGCGACGTTGCCGTGGCGGTGGTCGCGGCGGCGCCGCACCGCGATGCGGCCTTTGAAGCCTGCCGCTATTGCATTGACGAGTTAAAACGGCGCGCACCGATTTGGAAGAAAGAGCGCTACGCCGACGGTCAAGAACATTGGAAGGCGAACGCCGCGCGTGGTTAACGTCGAGCTGATCCGCCTGGAAGGGACGCACAATCCGCTGGCGGTGCTCTATTACGAAGCGCGGCGTCCGCGCGGCGTTACGCTCGTTGCCGGACACGGGTACTCATCTAGCAAACAGAATCTCGATTTTCTCTGTTCGTTTTTGGCCAGTCATGGCTTCGGCGTATATAGCCTCGACTTTCCCGGACATAAACTGGGCGCCAGCGGCGGCGAGCTGCGCGGCGTGGACGACTGCATCGAGGCGATGTCCCGCGTGCTGAGCTTTTCGCGTTCCCTCGGCAACGGAACCCACTATACGATGGGTCACAGCATGGGAGGAATGACGGCCATCTTTTGCGCGGCGCTGGACGAAAACGTCGCCGGAACCATCGCGATCACGACCGGCTACGGCCGGCCCACGTCGCTGGAGGCTCTACAACGCGTCGGCGTCAGCGATTTCCGCGCCTCGTATGTCGTGGGCGTGGCGCTGCCCGAACTGGTTGCCGGCGTCGAGAAGGTTTACGACGAGCTGCTGCCGCGGCTAGCCGGACGTCCGGCGCTATATATCGCGGCAAGCCGCGACGCCATGGTAAGTCCAAGCAGCGTCAAGGCGCTGTACGAGCGTGCACCCGAACCGAAGTCGCTCGTAACCATAGATAGCGATCACACCTATGCCGCCGAACGGTCGCGCGCTGAGGTGTTGAGTTGGTTGTCGGAGCGCCATCCGGCGTGAATGCGGGGCGCTTGCGGCGATACAGCCGGCACTTGTTGATTCCGGAAGTCGGACTTGCCGGACAGGAAAAGCTCGACGCCGCGCGCGTGCTGGTCGTCGGCGCCGGAGGTTTGGGTTCGCCGGCGTTGCAGTATCTCGCCGCGGCGGGCGTC
>CAZMPP010000397.1:0-2212 GCA_964568035.1 uncultured bacterium | reverse complement strand
GTTTTACCGGACAACCTTGGTCGGCGTCCGACAGTTCTACGATCGTGTTTTCCATTCGTGCTACTTCTCCGATCCGGTTAAAATGCAAGCGCTTCGTCGCAGACGGCCACGACGCCGGACGGCCGAGCTGGCAGTCGGGCGCGCGGCGCAAGCGGAGCGCGGGGTCTCAATACCGAAAATGTGTGAAAGTGATTTTCACTCTCACATGGAGAATATCCCTGCCTATGAGCGGCGGCAATAGGGATAAGACCGGTTAATATGGCCTCGCCCAAGCAACCGCCGCTTCCGAAAAACTATCGGCTAATTTACGACATCGTGGAAGCCAGCGGGGCCGGCCGCCACCTTACGTCCTCGGATATCTTTGCCAAGGCCCGCAAGCGCCGGCCGGGCATCGGCTTTTCGACCGTCTATCGCGGGCTCGAGCGCCTGCGTAATCTCGGACTGGTTTCCGAACTTCACGTACCGGGCGTCGACTCGGCGACCTACGAGCCGGCCGGGCCACGGCACGCTCACTTTCGCTGCAGCAAGTGCGGCGAGATCGAAGATGTCGCGTACGCGATCCCGGCGCGTACGATCAGAGCGCTAGCCTCACAGCATGGTTTTGAAATCGCAAGCGAACGTGTAACGTTCGAAGGACGCTGTGGCGCATGCGGCGCGTCCTGAGTCACGCTCCTCGGGCGGAATAGACGACAATCGGCCGAGCGTGCCCGAAGTGCGGGCGGATTTTTCGTCGGATCAATCAGCGCCACGCATGCGGCATCGGCTCCGCAGAAACATTGCTCAAGGAGCGGCCGGAATCGCTCGTCCGGGTTTACCGTAAACTCGAGAGCACCGTCCGCGGCTTCGGCGAGGTGGAGGTAGTCACGCGCGACCGGTATGCGCTCTTTCGAACCACGCGCATCTTTGCCGATTTATCGGTCACGCGCGACGCGCTGCGCGTGGTCGTCCACCTCTCACGAAGAGCGAACGACCCATGCTTTGTTAAGGCTGGGCCGGCAGGTAAGCGCGTCTCACACGTCGCGTTCGTCGCGACGCTCCGAGATCTGCAAGCAATCGCGCCATACCTGCGCGAAGCCTACGATCTCGCCGCCGGCGAAGCGTGATCAATTCGCCGTCGCGATGAAACCGTGCTGGACACCGCTTGCATCGAAGTAGTACCCGCAGATGCTATCGTCATCGTTGATTCCGGTGACGACCGTGCCGTGCGCGGCGCTGGGCTCGTCGATCGTCTGCCACTTCTTTCCCGATTTGGGGTTCGTCAGAATAAAACCGTGCTTCGTCTCGCTCGAGTCGACGTAGTATCCCACGACCTGATCGGCCGAGTTGATGCCCAGCGCAAACGTCTCCTTCGCTTTCGGGAAGGCGAACGTGTAGTAGACGGCGAGCCTTTCGAAAAAGCCAATCGTGGTAGTCGATGTGGTTTCCCAGCCGACGATGTCGCCGAAGGCATTGATGCCGGTGGCCTCGGCACTCACGTATCCCGGGGGTCTGAGCGCGGTGAAGTTTTCCGTTGGAATGTTGATGATGACGGGCACGTTATTGCCGCTGGTGTTCCTGAAATAGCCGACACCGAATCCCGCGTTGTTGAGGCCAAGTACCTCGGTCGCCGTGTCGGGTCCCCGGCCGCCCTTTAGGTTGCGGAAAATCGACCACACGCCGTTGATTTGGACGAACGCCCAGATCCCTGGTAGCGGGTTGAGGACCCAACCGCCCACGATCGTCTGACCCGGGACGCTGACAAGACTCGTTGCCATCGTGCCATCCGCGCCGGGATACGTTTCGTCTTGAAATGTGGTATACGGCGCCTTCGCAAGGTAACTCTTGTACGGATCGCTCGCATTCCCGTCCCCGGTCGTGCCGACGATGTCGCCGCTTTGGTCGATGCCGTTGACCCTATTTACCGTCGAAGACGGGTCGTCGATGCTTTGATACTTGAAGGAAATCGATCCCGACGTCCTCGCCTGAGTAGGAGACTTGCCGAGCGCCGAAACCGAATCGCCTCCGCTGCAAGCCGAGAGTAAACTAATGGCGATCAGCGCGGTGATAAGGACTCTCATCGTTATTGAACGGGTACCGCGACGAAACCGTGCTGGATTCCGCTCGCGTCGATATAGAAGCCGCAAATGTCGTGATGGTTATTGATCCCCGTAACGACCGTTCCGACGGCGCCGGGCGCGTCGATCGTTTGCCAGTCTTGTGCTCCGCCCCCCCT
>CAZMPP010000396.1:0-2213 GCA_964568035.1 uncultured bacterium | reverse complement strand
AACGGCAAAAGCTCGCGCCGCCTCCGCGCCTATCGCCCCGGGTGCCGCGATTGCGGTTCCCAAAGACGGACGCATCAGAGTCGCGTTCGTTATTTCCAATAACGCAAACGTCATTGACCTCGCCGGCCCGTGGGAAACGTTTCAAGACGTTATGTCGCCCGGTGGTGACATGCCGTTCGAACTCAGCACGATCGCCGAAACGACGCAGATCGTGGAGACGACCGGCGGGCTGCGTATCGAGCCGACCTATTCGTTCGATACCATTCCGGCGATGCCGAACGTTGTCGTCGTTGGGGCGCAGTCGAACCATTCCGATCAGTTCATGGAAATGCTGCGGTTCGTGCAGGGCAAGGTGGACGTCACCATGTCGGTCTGCACCGGCGCGTTTAAGCTGGCAAAGTCGGGCATTCTGGACGGCAAGCAGGCCACGACGCACCACGAGTACTACGATTCGTTTGCCAAGCAGTTTCCCAAGGTTACCCTGGTCCGTGGTGAACGCTTTGTGGATAACGGGACCATCATTACGGCCGGCGGATTAACGTCGGGTATCTCGGCGGCGCTGCATGTGGTCGCGCGGTACTACGGCGTTCCCCACGCCGATCGGACGGCGGCATACATGGAGTTCGTTCCGACGGTGCGACCCGCTTAGCACGGCAGTTCCTGAAGAAAAGCTTAGACTTCTCACGCGCAGCCGTGGCTGGCCCGATTTCGGAAGGCTGCCTTGACGGCGAAGCGAAGGCTCGCCCGGGAGGTACACCATGAGAAGTTTATTCGGCCTTATTCTTCTTCTCGCGCTAACCGTCGCATCGACGAGCGCGATCTCCGCATCAACTGCTCGCGGCACTGCCGTCGCGGCAGACGCGCAGCAGACCGCCGAGCCGGCTGAGTCGGCCGAGCCGTCGCAATCGCCCGACGCAATGGAGCCGGGCGACCCGCAAGGATCCCCGGAGCCTGTGGAATCGCAGGACGTCGAACAGACGCCCACCACGCCGCCGACAGGTGCGCCATAGCTAGGATTTCGGCAATCTGCGCAAGTGTGGTGTTCGCTTTAGCGACGCTGACGGCGGCGCGCGCCGGTACGCTTCCCGACATCAGCGGTGCGTGGTTTCCCAATGGCAATCCAACGATTCTATGCCGCATTAGTCAAAGCGGCAGTTCCGTGTCGCTGACCGACGAACACGGCGCGACCGCGACGGGAACCTTCACGGACCCGAGCACTTTGAGCACGGCCCGGGGCGGCAAGCAGATCACCGGCACCATCTCGAGCGATCTGCAAACGATCACCTGGAGTGACGGTGCCTACTGGTCGCGCGCCTCTGAGCCGAGCACGCCCGAGGCCACGCCAACGCCCGCACCGCCGAGCTAATGGATGATGCGACTCGCCGCCACGCCGGCGAGAACGATCGCAGCAGCGACTAGGGCAAACTGTCCCATCGCAAGGCGATCGCTACGCGTTATGGCGGCGTTTTGCCAGTTGATCGCGAGCCAGAGCAATATTGCCGCAACGCAAATCGTCGTGATAAGCGAGACCGCGACGCTAGCTCCGAAAGCGTAAAGCAAGAGCGACGTAGCGGCTTCGACGCACTGCAGGGCAACCGGCAGCCAAATGATGAGGCGTGGACCGTAGCTGTCGGCGCGTCCGTCAATGCCGAAGTGGACCGGAATGCTTTCCGGGAGATCACCGAACCGCGCCGCCGTCACTACCGCGGTCGCGACGATAAGGCCGAGGCCGAGCGCAATCAAGGCAACAACCATGCTGAGTGCTACTCGCTCCGGAGCCCTGAGTTACTGAACGTCGATTCCGAAGGGCGGCTTGGCTATCAAAGGCCCGTCCGGAACATAAACGGCGTTCGCGCCGTTACGCTCCGGGGAGAACCACCTGGATTGATGACTCTTAAGCTTGCCCGCCTTGCTCTAAGCGCGGGAATCGTTACCCTCGCGCTCGCGGACTGGAGCGGGCGCGATTCGTGGCGCGCGGTCTCGGGTTTCGCAACGGAGCACGCACTTGTCGTGCCGCAGGTTGCCCAACCGCCCGCTGCAGCTGTGGGTGCTGGGCCGCTGCACTACTTCGCCGATCCGGCAAGCAACGAGCTCTATGTGGTTTCCGGCAAGCTCGGCGGAAGATGAGTAGTCGCTAGCCGCTGCGAATTCAGCGGCTATTGTGCTAAGCGATCAAGTTAAGCTCGGGCGTCATGCCGAGCGCGGCTCTTACG
>CAZMPP010000395.1:0-2249 GCA_964568035.1 uncultured bacterium | reverse complement strand
CCGGCGCTTCCCGAATACCAGTTTCAGCGCCGCTTTGCCGGATTCGCGGACGCAAATACGGCGGCGAGCTGCCGTTCTTTCCTCGGCGCGGGGGCCTACCGGCACTACGCTCCGCCGGCAATCGCCGCGCTGGTCATGCGCGGCGAGTTTTTAACCGCCTACACGCCGTATCAAGCCGAGGTTTCTCAGGGTTATCTGCAGGCGATTTATGAATGGCAGACTTACATCTGCCTGCTCACCGGGATGGAGATTTCCAACGCATCGGTTTACGATGGCGCGACGGCCCTTGCCGAAGCGGCGATCATGGCGCTGGGCGCGACCGGACGTCACAAGATTCTCGTCTCGCGTGCCGTGCATCCCAATTATCGCGCCGTTCTGCGCACGTACTGCGACGGTCTCGACGTCGTCATCGACGAGATCCCGTTCACCGAAGACGGGGTGACCGATCTCAACGCATTGGCGACGGCGGTCGCGGGCAGCGAATACGCAGCCGTCGCCCTGCAGTCGCCGAACTTCTTCGGTAACGTCGATACGCCGGCCGCGGGCGCGATGGAAGCAATGAAAGCTAGCCGCACAATCCCGATTGCCGTCGTCGCCGAAGCACTCTCGCTTGCCGCACTGGCGCCGCCCTCGTCGTGGGGCGCACAGATCGTTGCCGGCGAAGCGCAAAGCTTTGGCGTTCCCGTCGCCTATGGCGGTCCGTACGCCGGATTTATTGCCTCGACCCAGGAGCACATGCGGCGCATTCCCGGACGGCTCGTCGGAAAAACGGTCGATAGTGCCGGACGCACCGCCTACGTGCTGACGCTACAGGCCCGCGAGCAGCACATCCGACGAGAGCGCGCGACCTCAAATATCTGCACCAACCAGGCGCACTGCGCGCTGATCGCGACGATCTATCTCGCGCTGATGGGTGAAACCGGATTGCGCGATGCCGCCGCGCTGAACTTGGCGCGCTCGCGCGAGCTTGCCAGCGCGGTTGCCAACGTGCGCGGCGTCGCGATCAAGTATGCGACACCGTTCTTCAATGAGTTCGTTGCCGACGTCGGCCGTCCGGCCGGCACCGTGCTGACCGCCTTACAAGAACGAGGAATCTTAGGCGGCGTGGCTCTCGGACGTTTTTATCCCGAGCTCGACCATTGCATTCTGATGACTGCGACCGAGCTGACGACCACGGGCGATATCGACGCGCTTGCCGGCGCTCTCGAGGAGGTGCTCAATGTCCCCGCAGCCGTTTGAGCGCCCCAAAGGAAAGGCCGGCATACGGCTGATCTTCGAAACCGGTCAGAAGGGCCGCGCCAATCGTTATCTGGAGGCCGGTCAGCCGCTGGAAACTTATCTTCCGAAGTCGGTGCTGCGCGACGAGCTGCCATTGCCGGACAACAGCGAGATGGACGTCGTTCGGCATTACACGCGTCTTTCGCATCGGACGTTTGGGATCGACCTGGGATTCTATCCGCTAGGCTCGTGCACGATGAAGTACAATCCGCGCGTCAACGACGCGATCGTCGCGCGCCGCGAGTTCGCGGAACTGCATCCGTTCGCGCCGGACGAATTGGCGCAGGGCGCGCTGCAGATAATGTACGAGCTCGAACGTTCGCTGAGCTCGCTCTTCGGCATGGCCGCGTTTTCGCTCAATCCCTCGGCCGGCGCGCACGCCGAACTCGGTGCGCTGCTCATTGCCAAGAAGTATTTTAAAGAGCGCGGCGAGTCGCAGCGGGATAAGGTCATCGTTCCCGACACCGCGCACGGCACGAATCCCGCCTCCGCGGCGATGTGCGGCTTTAAAGTGATTTCTTTGCCGAGCAATCCGCGCGGGCGGGTTAGCGTTGAGGAGATTCGCAAGGTGCTCGGCCCCGATACCGCGGTCTGCATGATGACCAATCCGAATACCCTCGGGCTCTTCGAAGAGGAGATTGCCGAGATAGCGGCCGCCGTACACCAAGCCGGCGGGCTTATGTACTACGACGGCGCCAACGCCAACGCGATCATGGGCTACGCGCGCCCGGGTGACATGGGCTTCGATCTCATGCATCTCAACACACATAAGACGTTTACGATTCCGCACGGCGGCGGCGGCGCCGGACACGGTCCGCTGGGCGTCGCGCCGCATCTCGTCGACTACTTGCCGACCCCGGTGGTCGTGCGGGAGGGTGATGCGTTTCGCCTCGACTTCGACAGGCCCAAATCGATCGGCCCAATGCGATCCTTCTGGTCGAACTTCGCGCATGCGGCGTGCGCGCTCGCTT
>CAZMPP010000394.1:580-2258 GCA_964568035.1 uncultured bacterium | reverse complement strand
GCCGTGCGATTATCGGCCACGCTACGTGTCGCTGCCATTGGCGATTGGTCTTTGCCGCGTCCGCTAGCGCTGCGGAGGCGGAGCGTAGTCGGAGCCGTTCCATCGCCTCTCGAGCGCGCGCCAAGGCCTTCGGCAGTACTTTACTCGCCTCATAATAAGGCTGCAGCATCGGCTTACGCCAACTTGCGGCATAGCCACGCACGCCGGTCTCTTCGTCGAGTTGTTCCCGCAGGATCGTCAAAATCGCGGCCCTATTAGACTCCAGAGATTCGATTTCGTTAAAAGAACGCGATTCCGAAAGCTGCACGAACAAGCCGGCGAATGCTAAGACGATAATGCCGCAAACAAAGAGGCCTAACGTTCCAAACGGGAAGCGCAGGCTAAGCCGATGCAAAGCTGCCCTGGTTAGCTTGAGGCCGATGGCTACGCGGCAAGCGAGCCGTTATGCTAAATCTGTCGTTCCTGCGATTGAAGTGGAGCGCGTCGGCGTATGCCGATACCAGAAAGAGTCCACGGCCCCCTTGGCTCAATGGCGAAGGCGGCTTGGGGACCGTCCGAAAGCCGGAGCCGGAATCGGTAACGCAGAGCTCGACCACGGAACCGTCGCAAACGAGCCTGGCGCGGGTTGGATCTTGAGCGTGACGGATTGCGTTTCCAACGATCTCGGTAAAAATTAGCCGCGCGGAATCCTCGTCCAAGTCCCAACCAGTATGAGTCCGAATAACGCTTAGGAATGCGGCTCGTTCTTTGAGCACTTCCATCGCGGTACTCGCGTGACTCTCCCAGAGAATGGCTCCTTGGCACATCGCGCCTAGCTTAACCCCGATTGCATGTTCATTCCTTTACCCGCAGGGGGGAAGGACGAAGCGCGCCAAACCGCACGAGCATGCAGCCTGGTGGGGAGCAGCGCGTCAAACTTGAGGGTGAGTACGATCTTCTCCGTCAAGCTGAAGTGGCGGAGATCTTCGCCTCCTTACCGCCGCTTAAACAGCTCACTCTCGACTTTTCCGCCGTGACGTATGTGGATTCGACCTTTCTTGGTGAACTTGCACGCCTACATCAGCGGCTGCCCGGCTGCCGCATATCTCTGACAGGCGCCAATACGAATCTCAAAAAGATCTTTGATCTCGTCGGTTTCGATCAGCTGTTTACTATTACAATCGCTGGCGACACCAAGACCTAAGGGCGCGATAGTACCAGCGCTCGCTCGCTGTATTCATTCTTCTACCAGACCTTGTTTAACTCGTGCGGACCGCGGAGATAAGCTTTGCTTGCAAACTCTTCGGGTGGTTCTCCTTGATGTCGACGGCACGTTGGTTGCTAGTAATGAATCCCATGCTCGGGCCTGGGTTGATGCATTAGCGGAGTTCGGCTTCGCTATTCCCGTGTCGCAAATGCGCCCGCTGATCGGGATGGGCGGGGATAAAATCCTACCCCGCGTTCATTCGAATTTGGACGAAGAGCACGAGCCGGGCAAGTCGATTGTGGCGCGGCGCTTAAGCATCTTTCTCGAGCGCTACGCGCCACGTCTTAAGGCAACCCCGGGAGCGACGGCACTGCTCGATCGTTTTGGCGAACGTGGGCTGCTCAGGGTGGCCGCGACTTCGGCAAACGAAACGGAGTTCAAGGCCATCGTCGAGGCCGCCCTGAAGGCGCGCCCTGCGTGTGTATTGATCTC
>CAZMPP010000394.1:0-570 GCA_964568035.1 uncultured bacterium | reverse complement strand
CGGCGACATCCGCAAACGAAACCGAGTTCAAAGCTATCGTCGAGGCAGCCGGGATCGAACAGCATCTTGACCTCTGGACCACCGCCGATGACGCCGATCGCTCCAAGCCCGACCCCGACATTGTCCAAAGTGCCTTGGCCAAGGCCAAAATGGCCAAGAGCGAGGCGCTATTTATCGGGGACACGCCGTACGACATCGAGGCCGCGCACCGCACGGGTGTACCGATCGTCGCCTTGCAATGCGGGGGTTGGAGCGAGCCGAACCTCGCAGGGGCCGAAGCGGTCTACGAAACCCCGGCCCACCTTCTAAGGGAGTACGAGGATTCCATCATCGTAACGGGCTGGAGCGGCAAGGAGGTCGCTCCGGATTTCAGCCTGTGGTCCAATAGGGCTTGTCACCAGTGATTTGACGTGGTATATAACCCGTATTATGATCAACGCAGCCTCTGATACCTCTTCTGAAGCGCCCCTGGCGGACTCGCTCAGTGCGGCCGACGCTCATAATCAGGCGATGGCTTTGCCCACGACTGCGGTCATCCAGCAGCTTATCGACATACTTGGAGCCACGACC
>CAZMPP010000393.1:0-2277 GCA_964568035.1 uncultured bacterium | reverse complement strand
ACGAAATAGGGCACGCCGTTCAGGTGCATGACCACCCAGTCGTGGGTGAGCAGAATCTCGCGGGCCACCTCGCCATACGCCGTTTCGCTGTTATCCCACAGCGTGCCGCCGCCAAGCCCCGGCAGCGTTATGAGGGCGGCGGCAAGCGCGCCGACCAAGGCCGCGCGGGCTGGAGCTGAAACGAGCGGCGAGCGCAGCACGGAAGGCGGTTTTTGGCCACCGGTCGCGGAACTCTTTGTCACTGCGTATGCTCCCCATTTCTTTGCGGCCGAACGGTCGTCGAGCCGTAATCGTCGGCGGAGGCAGCGTTGCCGCGCGTAAAGCCGAATCGCTCGTTTCTGCCGGCTTTCCGATTTTTGTCGTTTCCGAGCGGATCGGCGAGGCCTTGCGCACGCTCGTTCGCGCCGCCGGAGGCTCGTTTGCCGAGCGCGGCTATGCATCGGGCGACCTCGACGATGCGGCTCTGGTCATCGCCGCGACCAACGATGCGGAGGCCAACGCCCGCGTCGTGGCCGACGCTCGTGCAGTACATCTGTTGGTCTGCGATGCGTCCGATCCCGAGCGCGGCGATTTCACGATGACGGCGACGCGGCGTGCCGGAGATCTCACCATCTCGGTCGACTCGGGCGGAGCTTCTCCGGCATTCGCGCGCCGGATCGCCTCGGAACTTGCCGCGCACCTCGACCCGGAATCCGCCGGCGCCGTCGCCGGGCTCGCGCAAATGCGCGCCTACGTCAAGACGGCGTTTCCTCCTGGCGAGCGCGATACAATTCTTCGCGCTCTCGCTCAGCGGCCGGTCGACGAGCTCGCGGGCCTGCCGAACGCAGAGCTCGTTTGCGCGACGCGTGAAAGCGCACTGGCCATGGTGCAGTCGCGCAGCGTTGCCGCGCGGCTCGCAAAGCGCGGGGTGGTGACGACGATGCTCGGCGTAACGACGAGCGGCGACCGCGATCGCACGCGTCCGCTCGATCGCTTCGGCGACGTCAACGTTTTCGTCAAAGAACTGGAGAGCGCGTTGCGCGAGCGGCGCGCCGCCTTTGCGGTTCACTCGTGTAAAGACCTCGCCGGCACGCTCCCCGACGACATGCGAATCGTCGCCATTTCCGCTCGAGCCGACGCGCGCGACGCGTTCTGCAGCGAACGGTACGAGTCGCTGGAGTCCCTTCCGGCGGGCGCCGTCGTCGGCACGTCGAGTCCCCGGCGGCGGGCGCAGCTGGCGGCCCTTCGCCCCGACCTTCGGTATGAGAACTTGCGCGGCAACGTAGACACGCGTTTGAAGAAGCTGGCGCGGGGAGAGTACGACGCTATCGTTTTAGCGATGGCTGGTCTACAGCGATTAGGCGTCGCCGCCACACACGTTGCGGCGTTCGCCGAAGACCGGCTCGTGCCGGCCGTCGGCCAAGGTGCGCTGGCGGTCGAAGTACGCTCGGAAGACGACGCCGTTGCCGCGCTTCTGCGCGACGCGGTCAACGATCCTCAGAGCGAGCTCTGTATCGTTTGCGAGCGGGCTACGCTGCGCGCGCTTCGCGCCGGGTGCAGCGCGCCTCTCGGCGTTCATGCTCGCCTGCGCGGCGCGACGATGCGCGTCGACGCTTTTTACGCGCCCGATTCCGAGGTACCGCGTCGAGTCGTCCTCGAACGTCCGGTAGAGACGCTCGAAGAAGCCGCAACCTTCGGAATTGCCGTTGCCGAAGCGCTCGAGCGGGCCAAGGTAACGGCAGGCGTGCAAAGATGATCGTGCTGCGGCCGCGGCGGCTCCGCCGCACCGAAATCGTTCGCGCGCTGGTGCGCGAGCACCGCGTCGCGCTCGACCGTCTGGTGCAACCGATCTTCGTCGTCGAAAATGCCGCCGAGGCCGGGGCCATCGAGTCGATGCCCGGCATCGCACGTTTCGACCTCGGGGGGGCCGTCGCCGAAGCCCGCGAGCTCTTCTCGCTTGGCATCCGCTGCATTCTGCTCTTCGGCATTCCAGCGTACAAAGATGCCGTCGCCTCATCAGCTTACGATCCGCAAGGAATCGTGCAGCGCACGATCCGTGACATCAAAGCTGCGCTGCCCGAGATGGTGGTCGCAGCCGATCTCTGCGGCTGCGAGTACACCAGCCACGGCCACTGCGGAATCCTCGGCGGCGGCGGCGACGTCAACAACGATGCAACGCTCGAGCTTTTATCACGCATCGCGGTGACGTACGCGGAGGCGGGCGCCGACGTCGTCGCCCCCGCGGACATGATGGATGGCCGCGGCGGCGCGATCCGCACCGCACTCGACCGCCCGGGG
>CAZMPP010000392.1:0-2300 GCA_964568035.1 uncultured bacterium | reverse complement strand
ATTGATGATACGGTACTTTCTGCCGTACCCGGTATGTCGGGGTACCGTCGTTAGCCAGATTGACGACCTCGACCGGATCGGAAGCGATCCAAAATCCGCCACGGCTTCCAGCATCGGCCATCGCAGTGATGTATCGCCGGCTTTCGGGGTCGACGGGCGTCCCGCTGACCGGCGTCGCGTAGGGCCCGCTGCCCCCGAAGAGTCCGCAGCTCAGCAGGCCCGCATTGGTAACCGCCGCCAGCGTCCAAACGGCAGAGAGCATCGTTTACCTCAGTGAACGAACTGAATCGTCGGCAGTTTTAGGACCTCGAAATCGCTCATCCTGATTTGGCTCAGTGACGAAAGGTCCGCCGAGTTCCAGGGATTGCCCCCGTCCTCGGCATTGGCGAAGTACAGACCGTTCGCGGACGAACCGGTGTCGGAGAGATAGACGCCGTACGTCTTCAATGCAATCGCAACCATCGTTGCCTGCGGCCCCCAGCCTGACGTGCTGAACGACGCCTTGAGCCGCAGACGCGCGCCGTACGGCAGCTGATACGAGCTGGTGCCGTAGAACGGCAGCCTGTCGGTATCGCTCGCCGGCCGTACGAAACCATACTGCGAAACGGTATGGGAGATGCCGTCCCAGTTCAGCGCGTGATCGATCGCACCGGATTGATAATCGTCCCACCGGACCATTCCTGCGAAGAGCGAGAGCCCCGACGCCATCGACGAGGGGCTGCCGGCTGGGAGCGGCACGAATTTGCGCTTTAGATGCCAGTTCGCACCGCTGTATGCGCTGAGCGTATTTACATAGAAGGTCGTGCTGTAGGCCTCGTACAGGCGGCAAGTCTTCGTCTGAACGACGATCGCGTGCGCGTCGCCGCCGGGCTCGATGTAGTAGCCCGTCTTCCAAGGATAGGGGACGGGAAACTGGTGATACTTGGATTTTGGTTTGACTACGTGCAGGCCGGTCGAGTCATCGGCCAAATTGATCTGCTCGATGCCGGTCGACGCATAGAATCCATACGTATCTCCGGCTTGAATGACCGAGTCGATGTACGACTGGCTATTCGGATCGAGCGGCGCGTTGGTGACGACTTTATTGTACGTCTCTTTATCGCGAAACGCCGGGCATCCGTAGAACGTTGACCCCGCCGGTCGAACGTTTTCCGAGTGTTTAAGCGCGCTAGTCAAGGTCGTTACTCGATTTGGTAGCGTAGTGCCGGCGCAGGAGGCCAGCGAGATTAGCGCCATGACGGCACCGAAGCGCCGTACGGCGCTGACGCGGCTCATGGAGCAGGCGGGTTCTCAACGCCGGCCATCCCATCCTACTTAGGTCCCATTCTTTAGGACCTCCGCACCATTGCCTCGGGTGCGGGCGCTGGGTCATTAGTCGGTATCGACCGGGACGTTTGAAGGAGGCTGGTGTTCGAAAAACGATCGCGAATATTTTGCGTCGATCGGCTTGAACGCCCTTGGCTTCGCGTTGAAGTTGAACATGTCGTCCATCGAATTGGCGCGCAGATCGTCGGTACCGAGGCTACCCAGGCCATACGCTTCTTCGACGAATTTGATGACGCTGCCGAACTCGTATTGCGTGCTCGAAACGTAGCCTTGTTTTGCGTACGGCGAGACGACGATCATCGGTACGCGGAATCCCAGGCCGGCATAATCGAGCTGCGGGGGCGCCACGTGATCGTACCAACCGCCCCAATCGTCCCAAACGACGATGATGGCCGTCGAGTTCCAATCCGAGCCTTGGCCGATCGCGTTGACCACGCTGGCAACCCACGACGGGCCCTTGTCGGTGCTTCCGAAACCGGCATGATCGGAATTGACACCATCGGGAATAACCCAGGAAACGCCCGGCAGCTTGCCATTAGAAGCATCGCCGAGAACTTTCTTTTCGGGCGAGACAATGTTCGACGCCCACTCGCTTCCGTAACGCACCGGGGCGACCACGTCAAACGCGTCCCAGTACGATCCGGCGAGGCCTCCACCAAAGAGTACGGGCGTGTAGTATTTCCACGTAACCGACGCGCCGTCGAGCAGGTCGCGCAGCGTGTTGTAGCTTACCGACTGCCCGAAGTCGTTGCTACACGGGAACGGGCCGCTTTGAACGTACTTGCCGTTCGAGAGCAGTTCGGGAACCGTTGCTCCGGCCGGCGCGTCGCAGCCCCACGGCCCGCGCGACGGGAAGTCGATTAAGCTCGTCGTGCTGTTGAGGGCAGTACTTCCACGGATAAGGTCCTGGTGGCCGGTAAAGCTTCCGCTCGCTTCGGTGGTGAACATGTGATCGGCCAGCGCATACTGCTGGG
>CAZMPP010000391.1:0-2305 GCA_964568035.1 uncultured bacterium | reverse complement strand
GGAGTCGCGTATTTACAGGGATCAATGTAGAGGATGCACCATGGGGTGCTGGTTCCCAGCGGCTGCTCGTCGCTGCCCTCGCCATACGTGATGTCGGAAGCCGTTAGCGAGCCGAACGTTTTCGTGAGAGCCTTTTTACTGAGCGGATCGATGAACCACGGCTTCTTCTTCTTGAAGCCGCTTTGCAGCCACGCTTGCGAGACTTTCGGATTGGCGGGTTTGACCGTGCTGCCGGAGAGGTAGCCGGTGGCCCACGGCGTGGACTGAATGGCGGCGAGAATTCCCGGTTCGCCTGTCTCTCCGATGAAGTTCACATTCGGGTCGCTCGACGAGCCCGGTCCCGGCCAGGTCTGATTCACGCCGAACGACCAGGCAGCCGTGTGACTGGGACTCTCGTAGGGCGGAGCGTTAAACGGCTTTTGCCATGCGGCGTTGCACGCCGTATTGAGATGGTAGGTGTAGTTATAGGTCAATCCGGCGCTGTCGGCACGGAAGTAGAAGATAATTGTCTCGGAGTTGCCGCCTGTGACGGACTTCCCGTTGTCGGCGGTAATCGCGGGGTCGTTCCAATCGCTAATCGTACCGTTGGCAATCGCGCAGTACGTCCAGGTCGACAGCTTGATAACTTTGGTCTGAGCCTTAAAGTCTTGCGGACGGAACGGGTAGACGATCGAGTTGCCCATCTGCGGCCACTCGAAGGGTTCGCCCCAGTTCGTGCCGCTGGACGGTTCGCGAACGGACTTATAAAGGCCATATTCGGTGGACGTCAGTGCGACGTTCGAAACGGTGAAATCCAACGGATCCTGTCGGCCGCCAAAGCCCGTGGGCGATGCGCCGAGCGGCGCACATGGGCCCGTCGGCGGAAATCCGGAATCGCCGCTACCGTAGAAGGCTTTTCGGCCGTCGCCGCTGCTGGTCTCGCAATAGTAAATCGTGCCTTGCGTTGGGGCTGCGTAAAAGAGCGAGCCCTGCGCCGGTGGCGATTGCGCCTGATTGTAGTCGCCGACGGGCTGATTCCCTAGCGTGTAGCCGTAGAACGGCGGATCGGCACCGCCGGCGTGAAGATCTTGTGGCCCGTTATCGTTCGGACCGAAGCGGCCGCGGTGGTGAACGGCGGTCGGTGCGCCTGAGGCCGGGGTAAGTCCCGAAACCCCGCTCGCTCCGTTGCCATTGCAGGCGCTGAGCAGAAGCGCTGGGAGTGCTGCCAAGGCAAACCTTGCCAAGGTCTTGTTCATAACCATCATCCTTCATCGAGCGTGTGTGCATCAATAGGAGGGATGGGAGGGGAGAAGTCGCACCGGGGCGCGTGCCGCACCGGGTACCGACCGAGTTTTGGCCCGACCGGAAAGTGAAGTAACGACGACGGCGATCGGCGCGTCGAGCTGGGTAGACGAACCGGTGATTTGCAACGTCGGCTGCACCGTACCGCTTCCACCAGCAGCGAAGGCGTCGACCGCATTATTGAAATCGTCGGCGACGAAGAGCGACGTGCCGTAGAGCGTTATCGCCGGGAAGAACGGCACAAGCGGATTGCGGGTAGAGATGCAGGTGGGATCTGCAGTGAAGACGCCACCCAGAGTCAGGACGCGAAGCGGCGGGACATCCGTGATGCCGCCGTTCGCTCCCGAGGCAAAAACGTTGACGCGTGCCTGACATGAGGTCGAACTGCCGCTGCCCTGCGTCACAGTGTTGCCCATCGCGATTTCCTCGCTGTCGTCGATCGCAACGTTGGTGGTTTGAGCCGGCGTTAGGCCGGTCGTCGAATCCCACGGAATCGTGCGCGCCGCGTTGGCGCTCGGGTTCCCGCTGTCGTCAGCGACGTTTGTGAAGAGCCCGTACGACGGGCCGAGCGACGTGTGCAGAAGGCCATTCACGTAGAAGTTTCCGGAACCGTCGAGCGCGAGACCGGTGGGACCGGAATAGGAAATCGTCGGCGAGGCAAAGGCCCACCCGTGAACCGGTGTGGCTCCCCCCGAGGCGCCCGCTGCATAAATGAGCACCGCATCGTTGCCGTCGTTTCCGTCGACGTTCGTGGCGCCGTACGTTACCAGATCTCCACTAGGATCGAACGCGACGTAGAGCGGGAAGAGCAACGTCTTCGAAGTCTTGTCCTGCGTGATGACGGCGCTGGGCGGCGTGCTGCCGCTCGCATCGGGCGCGTAGATCGCGATCTCGTTCTTCGCGTCGGGAAGTCCGCTCGACGGCGCAAAACCGAACTGATTGTCGAAATACCCGACAAAGAGGTTGCCGGACGAATCGACGGCGATGCTGCGTGCGTAGAGCTTCTTGTCGAGCGTCAGCGTAC
>CAZMPP010000390.1:0-2320 GCA_964568035.1 uncultured bacterium | reverse complement strand
TCGAACCAGCCGTCTTTGCGATCCTTCGCCAGGCTGCTGCATTCGGCGCGGAATTCGCCGAAAAGTGGCTCGTCCGCCTGACGCACCAGCCGAGAGGCGTCGTAATTGGGGCGCTGCAGGCTGGAGTCGACTCGGGGCTCGTGCGCGAGCTCATTCCTAGCCGGCCGTCGTCGTTTGTTTTTCGCGATGAGGCCATGAGGGCCGCACTATACGAGACGTTAGTGACGGCTCAAAGGAAGACGCTGCACCTTCGTATCGCGTCGGACCGTTGCGCTGAAGAATCCAACGATGATTTCGAGGCGTTCGTGGCGCGGCACTGGGCCGATGCGGGAGAAGCCGGCCGGGCCGTCATCGCGCTTCAGAAAGCATCGGCAGGTGCGGCGAAGCGCTTGGATTTTGGTGAGGCACAAGAACTGGTTAAAAAGGCGGCCGCGCTCGCCGAACGCGATTCCGATGCCTGGTGGAGTACGCAAGAGCAACTGGCCGATTATGCGGCATCGTCGGGCGAGTTTCGCGGAGCCTCGAAGCTTCGGAGAAGGCTCGCCCAGCATTATCGCGCGATCGGCCGCGACGACGACGCATTCGAACAGCTCTTCCGTCTCATGCACGACTATTGGTACGACGGCCGGCTCACCGCGGCGTCGGCAATGCACGGAAAGCTACAAAGCCTCGCTAACGTGCTGCACGGCGAGCAACTGGCGAAGGTCGAGCTCGGGTGGGCCGAACTGTGCGAAGCCGCCGGACGCCGCACCGCGGCGCTGCGCATCTTAGACGCCCTGCCTGCCGAGGCGTTGACCCAGCCGGCGATCGCATTGCAATATCGCCGGCAGTTAGCATCGGTGGGCTGCCGCGACCGCCCTGCCGCAGAATCGCTTTCCATGTTTGAAGAGTTGACGGTTTCCGCGCGCGACTTGGGTGAACCCAGCGAGGAGTACTACACGGCGACGGCGGCGGCAACGACAGCGGCAGAGTTAGGCCTGGTAGCGACGGCGCTGGAGTGGATGCAGCGAGCCAAGGAATTCTTAACGGAACACGCCGACGCCGCGGTGGGAACGGCGCGTTTTCTGCCACTGCAGTTGTGCGAGCTTTTCTTGCTGCAAGGACGCTTCGAAGAGGCGCGCGACGCGATTGCTGAGGCCGGATTGGGAAAGCGGTTTGGCGAGTACTGGGAGGGGCTGCTCTCCGGCTTTGGCGTGTTCATCGGGTTGCGATTGGGCGATGCGTCGTTGATCGCGCCGTACTTTAACCGGATGCACCTGCATCGAGCCATACGCGCAGGGCAGGCTGAGGCCGCCGGCATCATGCTGTGGGGCTATTCGGAGATGATGCAGTCACACGGCTTGCACGACGAGCTGGGAAGTGCGTTGCGCCGATGCGTGGAGAGCGACTTGATCGATCCCTATTTCTCGATCCAGCTGCACTGTGCACGCTTTGGCGGTGACGAAGACATGAGGGTAGCGCGCAAGCAACTCGACGTTGAAGTCGCGCGCGCGAGTAACGCGGTAGCTTGCGCGGCGGCGAAATTGTTCGACGCGTTCGCCGCTGCACGCCAGAACCGCACGCGCGCGGCGACGAGTGCCGCACGCGCCGCAGCTGCCGCCTATCGCGCGTTACAGTGGCCGTGGATGGAGGCGTTGGCGCTCGAAACGGCTGGTGACCGCGCTGGGGCGGCGAGCCTTTACGCGTCGTGCGGCGCCGTTCGCGACGCCGAGCGCGCCGCGGGTCACTCTCGAAAAGAACGTCGCGCCGCCTTCGGTACGTCGCTGACTCCGCGAGAGGCGGAAATTCGGTCGTTGGTCTTGCTCGGACTCAAGAATCGCGAAATCGCCAACCGGCTGCGCTTGAGCGAACGCACCGTAGGCCATCATTTGGAATCCATTTTTAGTAAATGCGGCGTGCGCGCACGCTGGCAGCTCTCATCTTCGAACGAAGAAGCTCGACTGTAGGCACGTCTGATTCTATTTCTTGGGAAGGAGCGTCCCTAGGCCGTACTCACAAGTACCGCTCGTGCTATTCCCTGTCTGGCTGAACCATAGCTTGCCGTCCGAACCCAGTCTTACGCCGTGCTCGCGCCGCAATGCGGCGACTCAAACGCTATGCGCGTCGCCACTCAAGCGTAAGGTGTTCATTGCCAACTGAAAACAACTAGCCCGTTGCCGTCCGCAGTTTTCCAGCCCGACCACATGTGAACGTTTGTCGCGTTGGACTCGACGTATGACGATCCGCCGCCGCCGCCACCGCCCCCGCCGGCTCCACAACAGCCGAAGAACATTCCTCCGCCGCCGCCTCCGCCGCCGTAATAGCCGCCGCCACCACCGCC
>CAZMPP010000389.1:0-2328 GCA_964568035.1 uncultured bacterium | reverse complement strand
CAACGCGTCGCGTCGCGACGAAGAGCAGTGTGGCGAAGGTCGCCAGCAGCAGCGTCGCCATGCCCAGGTCGCGCTGCAGGAATAAGATGGCGATCGACGCGCCCCAACCGATGAAGAGCGGCCCGAGATGCTTGACGTTGGCCCGCAGCGACCATGCCCGGGCGTTCGCAATCACGTCCGACGTCTCGGCGAGATACGCGGCCAAAAAGAAGACGATGAACAGCTTGATGAGCTCGATCGGTTCGTATTGCACCGGCCCGAGTCGGATCCAAAGGCGCGCTCCGTTGACCTCTTGACCGAAGACGAGCAGCAGCACGAAAAGAACCAGCGAGGCGACGACCCAGAGATACTTGTATGCGGCAAAGCGGCGGAAACCCGTGAAGAGCGGACCCGCTCCAATTGCTAACGCGAGCGAAAGAAGCAGCCACAGCTGTTGCTTGTGCGCCAGGTCGGGCTTGAGGCGCGCGACCATGGCCAGCCCAAGTGCGGCCAGCACGACCGCCAGCGCCGGGAGCACGTCGTCCCGCGTTACGTTCAGCGGCTGCCACAGCACCCACGCCAGCGCCAAAAGCGCGAGCAGCGCCAGCATCCAGGGCGGCCCGATCGTACCGGCCGGCGCAAGGCGCAGAATAAGTGCCGACACGCCGAGTGCCAGCAGCATCGGCGCCGCGCGCCGCAGGAAGATCATTCGGAGCGCAGCGACTTCACGATCAAACGCGTCGTGCCGACGTCAATTGCGTCGCCTTCGCGGACTTCGATCGATTCGGTGACGCGCCGTCCGTTGAGAAACGTGCCGTTCTTGCTCTCCAAATCTTCCACGAACAGCGTTCCGTCGTGAGCCGCGAGGCGCGCGTGCCGGCGGCTGACCTCGGAATCGTGCAACGAAATGCCGGATCCCTTTGAGCGCCCGATCTCCAGCGGTGCCCGCGCCTCCAGCGAGCGCTGCGCGCCGCGTTCGTAGACGTCCAGCCCCACGTGCATCGGCGTCAGGACGCCGACTTCGGCGGCGGCGCGAAAGCGCGGCCGCGCGGCCAGCAACGCTACGGCAACTAAAGCGGCGGTTATTTCCAGCGAGCCCAGCCGCATTGCCGTTTCGAAGTTCGCCACCGCAGCGATCGGAATCATACCGCTTCGAAACGCATCTTGGTATTGCCGAAGAGCAGCTCGTCGCCGTCGCGTAACGCTTCCGACGAAATCCGACGGCCATTGACGAACGTGCCATTGGTCGAGTCGAGGTCGCGCACGACCGCCTTACCGGCATCGATCGCAATAATCGCATGCGCCCGCGAAACGCTGGGATCCACCAAAACGATTTCGCCGTCGTCGCTGCGGCCGACGCGCGTCTTTGCGGACAATACGTAGACGCCGTCCGGAGGGACGCCCTCGATCATGCGCAGCCGGCACTGCTTCGGCGTGCGCGCCGCCTCGCCAACCTTCACCGAAACGGCGCCGAGGGGCACGCTCTTGCGCGGCGCCATGCCGACCTGCAGCTCGCCCTCGAAAGTAACGCCGACTTTGTCGGCGAGCTCGCGAAGCAGGTCGGCCCACGCGCGTTCGAGATACTCCCGATGTTCGGCCAGACGAGCGTAATCTTTGGGGCTGACATACACGGCGTAGTTCGATGGAGCGATGTGGTCGGCGTCCTCGCCGTGCGCCGCAGTTTCCATCGTTGCAACGAGCTTGCGCGCAATCTGCGCCGGCTCGAGATCGCTGGGGAAGGTCTTGGCAAACGTCCGCTCGATAAACGCGGCGCAGACTTGCTCTATCTTGGCCAGAAAGCTCATAACCGCCGATCGACCCGCGCGATGTAGAAGCCGTCGCGGCCGGCTAGGCCGGGCGGAACCAGAACGTCGCCGGCCTCGGTGCAAAACGGCGCGTATCCGGCGGGTACCAGCCCGCGTTCGAAGTTCTCATGCGCCAAAAACCAATCTATCACTTGCGTCGTTTCGCGAGGATCGGTCGAACAAACCGCATAGACGAGCGCACCACCGGGATGGACGTGACGGGCCAGCGCTTCGAGCAACGCTCGCTGGGTCGCGGCAAGTCGTTCGCCGTCGGTGGGCTGCTTCTTCCAGCGCGCTTCCGGATGGCGCCCAACGACGCCGATTCCCGAACAGGGCGCGTCGATCAAGATGCGGTCGAAGCGCCGATCCTGCGGGAGTATCTCGGTCGTCGCGTCGCCGGTAACGACCGCCGCCGTGATTCCCGCCTTTTCCAGCCGCCCGGAAAGCGTCGCGACTTTGCGCGCGTCGCGTTCGATGCAGAGCAAGCTTCCCTGGTCACCGATGCGCGCACCGATCTGCAGCGTTTTGTTGCCACGCCCGCTGC
>CAZMPP010000388.1:0-2354 GCA_964568035.1 uncultured bacterium | reverse complement strand
AAGCGGGTCTACGAGCTTTCCATACCGGGCGATACCATCGCGACGATGCCCAACGGCACTCAGGCCAAGATCAATCAAGCCCAGGCCGACGGGGGCGTCAAAGAGGCGCGCACCGTCATCGCGCAGTTCTTGGGCATACCGGCCTTCGACCGCTACGTCATCCTGAGAATCGACGCGACTAAAGCCTTCGTCGATGCTCTTGGGGGCGTCGATCTCTACGTCAAGTCTTCGAACTGCCTGCACTACAAGACCAACTGCACCGGTGAGTCGCTCGATTACGACGACACCTGGGGCCACTTGCACATCCATCTCAAGGAAGGGCGGCATCATCTCGACGGCGATCAAGCCGTAGCTTATATGCGCTTTCGCCACGACTGGTGCAGCGATCCGTGCCGCATCATGCGGCAGCAGCAGACGCTGCGCGCGCTGGCCGACAAAGTCAAAGGCGATCGCATCAACACCTTCCTTCATATCGGCGACTTGCTGGCAGTCTTCCGCAAGTACGTGCAGACCGACTTCACCAACTCCGAGCTGCTCTCGCTAGCCAACTATTATCAAGGCATCAGCCCCGCATCGATCATCAGCGACCAAGTGCCGTACACCGGCGACGTCGATCTGCCCGGGTACGGCGATTCGCTCGTGCCCGACACGGCGCGCCGCGACGCGCTAGTCGCGAAGATGCTGATGCCGCCCCCCGTTCCAATGGCTTCGCCCGACGCGATGGCACTGGCCGCGATTCCCGCCTCGACGTTGCGCGTCGATGTCGAAAACGGCAGCGGCGTTAGCGGCGCGGCGCGCCGCGTGGCCGATCTCCTCAAACACGACGGCTTTACCATCGGGCAAGTCACCGACGCCAATCGCTCCGACTACAGCGAGACCGAGATTCACGAACATTCGGCGGTGACGTACGCGGGAGCGCGGGTGCGCGCCGCCCTGCCGGTGCCGTTGCGTGAAGCGACGGTCGTGCCCGATACCCCGTCGCCCGCTTCGCCGGCTGCAACTGCGACCGCGCAAACCAGCAGCGACGTGACGGTGATCGTCGGCACCGACGTGGCCAAGAGCACGCTCGTATCGCAGGATCATTCATAGGCGTGCAGTGGCGGCCAATATGAGAAGTTTGCTCGCAATCGTCGTTGTGGGCGGGCTCGTCGTTAGCGGCCTGCACGCACTCGTGCGCACCAGTAGCATCGAACCGGCGTTGGTTACTCCGCAAACCAACATTCATCTCGAGTTTTCGGGTGCGCCCGGTCCAAGGCTCTATCGTGTCGGACAGGAGTTATCGCGGGGCGATCGCTCCGACCGCCTCAAGCTGATCGCGCTGACCTTTGACGACGGACCCTATCCCGTCTTTACGCCGATGCTGCTCGACGTGCTGCGCGAGCTCAATATTCCGGCGACGTTCTTCTTAATCGGGAAGGACGCGTCGCAGTGGCCGGAGCTGACCCGGCGCATCGAGTCGGAAGGCAACGAGGTCGCCGACCACACCTATTCGCATCCCAATCTCGACGAGGAGAGCGACGACCAGGTGCGCCACGAGATCCTCGAGGGACGCGACGTACTGTGGGCGCTAACCAAGGATCCGGCCGTGCGCACCCTGATGCGACCGCCGCACGGTCGTTACAATGAGCACACGTTGGAGGTCGCACAATCACTGGGATACTCGGTAGTACTGTGGACCGATGACAGCGGCGACTGGCGTTCGGTGCCCGCTGGCCACCTGGAGCGCCATCTGCTCGAGCATGCAACCGCGCCCGAGATCGTGCTGCTCCACAGCGGCAAGCTGGCCACCATCGAGGCATTGCCGGCCGTGGTCGAGCGGTTCAAACGGGCCGGTTATCGCTTCGTGACCGTCGGCGAAATGTTGCGGAACGTCCAAGCGGACGAGTTGAATCATCCGCTTCGCCGGGCAATTTAGGCAAAATGCCTCGTTCGATCATCGACACCGAATCGAGCCGGCCGGCCTACCGCCGGCGTCAGATTCGGCGATTTATCTGGACGCTGGTGATCGTGCTCGTGCTGGCAGCGGCCATGTGGTTCCTCGCTCATCGCGCGCGCGCCCAGGAAACTCGGTCCGCTGGCGGAACCGCAGTTGCGCAGTGTTTAACGGTAAAGAAAGGGGTATTGTGCGGAACACTTTCCTAGCGGTGATCATGACCGCCGCGATCGTGGCGTGCAGTAACCTCGGCGAGACCAGCGGCGTCGACGTGGGGCCGAACTTCCCGTCCAAGACCCTCTATGCCACCAACACCAACCAGAACGCGGTGAGCATTTACTCCGGCTCGAAGAGCAACGGGGGGCCTTCCTTCAATATCGGCGGCAGCGTGGACTGGAGTGGTTTCACCGGCACTCTTAAC
>CAZMPP010000387.1:0-2357 GCA_964568035.1 uncultured bacterium | reverse complement strand
CCCCTTGTTCATCATCGTATCCGAGTCGATTGTATTCTTCGTTCCCATATTCCACGTCGGATGCGCCAGCGCAGCGGCGACGCCGGCCCGTTCCATCTCCTCGCGCGAGGCGTTGCGGAACGGCCCCCCCGACGCGGTCAACACAATGGTCGCGACACTTTCGGGCGCTTCACCGACCAGGCACTGAAAGATCGCGCTATGCTCGCTGTCGACCGGCAGCACGCGCGAGCCACTGCGGCGCGCCGCTTCCATGAGCAAATCTCCGGCCGCCACGACCAACTCCTTGTTGGCCACCGCGACGTCGATGCCGCGGGAGACCGCCGCAAATACGGCTTCGAAGGCCACCGAACCATCGGTCGCGGCGAGCACGAGCTCGGCGTCGCTCTCAACTGCTACCCGCATCAGTCCTTCGGCACCGTCGGCGGCGCTGCTTACGACCGGCGTCCCGAACTCTTGCGCTTGACGCTCGAGCAAGTCGACGTTGCGGCCCGCCGCCAGACCGACGACGACGAACTCCTGCGGGTGTTGGCCGATTACGTCGAGTGCCTGCGTACCAATCGATCCGGTCGAGCCCAAAATCGCGACGCGCTTGCGTTGGCTCATTAAACCTGCAGTACTCCCAGCACGTGCAGAGCGGCAAAGAACGCAACACCGCCTAAGAGATACGAGTCGAAACGATCCAGCACGCCGCCGTGCCCCTGGATCATCGCTCCGGCATCCTTGACGCCGGCATCGCGCTTGAACGCCGACTCGACGAGGTCGCCGACTTGCGCACCAACGCTCGTCGCGAGACCCAGCACCCCGCCTTGCCACCACACTAGGTGTAACGGGGTGAACCAGGTCGCACCAATTGCAAAAGCAGTCGCGATCAACAGGGCGCCGACCGAACCTTCAACGGTTTTGTTCGGCGAAATCTTGGTCAGGCGATGCCGCCCGAAGCTCGTTCCGACCAGCATACCAAAAATATCGGTGAGGACGATGATCACGATGACGTAAAAGGTCATCCACATGCCGTTGCCGGCGATCTCGCGAATGAACACGAAATAGGTCAGCAGCTTTCCGATGTAGAGGACGGCGAGCAGCGTGTAGGCCGTTCGCGCAAAGTACCCCTTCTGCTCGCCGTACATGCCGATCCAGAACGCCACGATGACGATCCCGGCGAGCAGCACGCCTTCCCACTTGTGCAGCAGTCCGAACACCGCCATCGCGATATACGCGACGATACCGAGGACCGCAACCGGATATTCCAGCGGCTGGCCCTTTTGGGTGCAGAGATAGTTGAATTCGTAGATGCTCGCTAGCCCGATCACCAACAGCAGGACGTAGAACGCCCACGGGTAGACGACGCAAAAAAGGCCGATCGCCGCAACGATCAGGCCCATAACGACGCGTCGCTCGCTCAAGTCCCGCCGAACCGGCGTTCCCGCTGTTGAAAAACGATCAGCGCTCGTATCAAATCTTCCTTTGAGAACTCCGGCCAATAGACGTCCACCATCACGAGCTCGGCGTACGCCGCCTGGTAGAGGAGAAAGTTCGAGAGCCGGTGCTCGCCGCCTGGCCGAATTAAGAGGTCGAGCTCGGGCATCTTGGCCGTATATAAGTATTCCGAGATCAGGCCTTCGTCGATCGACTCCGGGGCAAGCTTACCGGCGGCCACGTCAGAGGCAATCGCCCGCACGGCCCGTTCGAGCTCGGCGTGCGAGCTGTAGTTCACCGCCAAGTTGAGCACCAATCCCGTATTTGACGCCGTCTCCGACTGAAGACCGGCTAGTGCGCTGCGCGGCGCAGGCGGCAGCGATTCCCACTCGCCAATGACGCGCACGCGCACGTTGTTACGGCGGAGCTCGATGAGCTCGTTTCGGGCAAAATAGACGCAGAGCTCAAAAAGCAGCGAGATCTCGCGTGCGTCGCGATTCCAGTTTTCGGTCGAGAAGCCATAGACGGTCAGTGCTTCGATGCCCAAGTCGCTCGCGGCGCGCGTGACGTGCCGCAGCGCCACCATTCCGCGGCGGTGGCCTTCGATTGCCGGCAGTCCGTGCTCTTTGGCCCAGCGCCGGTTGCCGTCCATGATGATCGCGACGTGACGCGGTACGGTCGCCGTGTCTAGGGCAACGCGAGAAGCCAGTGAGAGGCTCACGCGCCGGCCACCGGCTGATACGATTCGTACCCCACGGTAAGATCGCACGAACGGTCCTCGTTGATCTTAAGCCGCAGCACGCGCAGCGTGCCGCAGCCGACCCACGAACCCAGCGGAGCGAGGAGGTGCAGATGCAGCGGCTGATTTCCCAGTGCCAGCCGCGCGCGCACTTCCGGCACGAGTATCACGTCCTCGTTCACACTTCCATAATCTCTTTTTC
>CAZMPP010000386.1:0-2363 GCA_964568035.1 uncultured bacterium | reverse complement strand
GATTGGGACGGCGTGGCGCACTTCTGGTTTTGGAGCAGCAGACCGGTCTCAAAGAATACTGCGAGAGCGGCACGATGGTGCACGCCGATATCAGCGAGGAGCTGCTGATCTCGATATTCTCGGTCGCTTCGCCGCTGCACGACGGCGCGGTGATCGTTCGCGAGCGGCGCATCGAAGCCGCCGGATGTTTGCTGCCGCTGGCCGAGCAGTCGCTGATGCACGGACGTCTCGGCACGCGCCATCGCGCGGCGTTGGGTTTGAGCGAGCAGACCGACGCGGTCGTGGTCGTCGTTTCGGAGCAGACGGGCGCAATCAGAATCGCGCGTTCGGGAAAGCTTTCGCGCCCCGTCGACGACGAGCAGCGGCTCGTCAAGATGCTGCTGGCGGTCACGCGTCCGCCGCGCCACCTGCGCCGGCGCCCGAACGACTTCATCTCGAACCTGCGCGCGCGGCTGCGATCCGGACGCGAGTCGTCCGAACTCGTTTCGTAACGCCTCGCCGTGCAGATCGTCCGAAAGAACTTCGCACTCAAGCTTTTAGCCGTGAGTCTGGCAATCGTTGGCTGGGCTTATTTCCGCTTCGCCAGCAACCCGATCGTCGCGACGGCGCAGTTCAACCAGCAGGTTTCAATTCCGATTACGGCCGTGGACTTGCCGTTCGGGTTCGTGGCGCACTACGCCGACCGCCAGGCGGTCGTTACGGTTGCCTCCAAGCGGGGTGAGCCGGCGATCAAACCGGAAGAGATCAAAGCCGTCCTCGATCTGACTAATAAGGAAACGGGTGTTTATAACGTGCCGGTTCAACTGGTCGCGCCGGACGTGGTGGTGCAGAGCCTCAGCCCGGCCTCAGTAACGCTGACGGTCGAGAAGCTCGAGGAGCACGCGTTCCCAGTGACGGTCCACTACGTCGGGACGCTGCCCAACGGCATCGTGGTAAGCGACGCGCAGACCGAACCGCAAGCCGCCGTCGTCCGCGGACCGATGTCCCTGCTGGCGCAAGTCGCGGCGGTGCATGTGGACGTGACGCTGCCGAGCGAACCGAAGTCCCTGGACGAAATGGTACGGCCGGCTGCGGTCAACGCGGCAGGCGTTGAGGTTGCGGGGCTGGCCGTCGCTCCGAACCTCGTGCGCCTGCGGGTGCGTTTCGTCACCGGGTCCAGTAAGTGAGCCGGCTCTTCGGAACCGACGGAGTTCGCGGCGTCGCCAACCGCGACCTCACGCCGGAGCTCGCCTACCGGCTTGGTCGCGCAACGGCGAGCCTGCTGACGGAAACGGTCGAGCGAGCGCCGGTCATCATCGGACGCGATACGCGTCTCTCGGGATCGATGCTCGAGGCGGCCATAGTTGCCGGCATTACCTCGGTGGGGCGCGATACCATCTCGCTGGGCATCGTTCCGACGCCGGCCGTCGCCTGCGTCACGAAACGCACCGCCGCGGCGGCGGGCGTCGTGATTAGCGCTTCCCACAATCCAATTGAAGATAACGGGATCAAGCTCTTCGGCTCGGACGGCTTTAAGTTCGCCGACGCTTTCGAAGACGAGATCGAAGAGCTGATCGACGCGACCGATCTACCGCGACCGATCGGAGCGGGCGTTGGTAAAGCACGCGTCGCGCAGAATCTGGCGCGCCACTATTACGAGGAGCTCTACGCGGAAGGGGTGGATCTTACAGGCCTCACCGCAATCGTCGACGCAGCCTGCGGCGCGGCGTACGCAATCGCGCCTTACGCGCTACGCAAGCTCGGTGCGACCGTGATCGAGATCAACTGCGAAGACGAGGGCGCACGCATCAACGTCGGCGGCGGAGCAACCGATCTGCGTCCGTTGCAAGCGGCAGTGCGAGCGAAGATCGCGGAGGGCGAGCGGCACGTCGTGGGCGTGGCCTTCGACGGCGACGCCGACCGGGCGCTCTTCGTTGACGAGACCGGTATGGTGGTCAGCGGCGATCACGTCATGTTTGCGTTAGCCTGCGATCTGCACGAACGCGGCGAGTTGCCCGGCGACGCGGTCGTCGCGATGGTGATGAGCAACATCGGCTTCGAGCGAGCGCTGCAGCACCACGAGATCGAGCTGGTGCGCGCCGCCGTCGGCGACCGTTACGTTTTGGAGAAGATGCGCGAAGGCAACTACGCCTTAGGGGGCGAGCAGTCGGGTCACGTCGTCGACTTTCGTTATAATACGACGGGCGACGGACCGCGCACCGCGGTGACCTTGCTGAGTCTAATGGTTGCGCGCGGAGCCTCCTTGCACGATCTGGTTTGCGAGATCGTCGTTGCGCCGCAAGTACTGCTCAACGTGCGCACAAACCGACGCGACGTACTCGAAAGCAACGCCGTGCGCGACGAGATCGCCGCAGCGCAAGCGA
>CAZMPP010000385.1:0-2368 GCA_964568035.1 uncultured bacterium | reverse complement strand
GAAACGTATCAGTACACGGTGAGTGGAACGACGGCGACGCTGAAGAACACCGTACAGTTCACCGGGGCTAGCGACTGCGCGCAGACGTGGATCGTTAAGGGCCTGCTGTATTGCGGCGACGCGGGAAATGACGGCGCCGAGGTCTACAATTACCCAGCCGGCGGATCACCCCTTGCGACGTTTTCCGGGAACTTCGATTTTCCGCTCGGCGTGACGGCAGCGAAGAAATAGCCTAGCAACCTTCAGAGTAACGTCACTGGACGTTTGAGCCCGTTATGTAGTGTCCCGCGGCACAGCCCGCGGGATACTACATGACGGGCGCTGCTTACACTAGCGCTCTCTCCGGCGCACTTTTGTGCACGGAACGGTCCAGCGGATATTACGGCATGGTGTTCAGATTCGGACCCTAAGTCCGAATCACGAAAAGGAACAGCACTGCTTTTTTTGTACTTTAAGCGTTCGCCATTTGAGCATTCGCATCGGGAGGATCTCCAATGAAAACCTCGATTTTGGTTTCCCTAGTCGTGGGCGTCACGGCGACGGCGGCGCTTTTGGCCGGCTGCAGCGGCGGCGGGCTTCCGTCGTCGTTGTCTGCGCCGTCGAGCCCGAATGGCTTGGCGTCAAGACGCGACCACTTGGTGACTTACACGTCGCTGCGCGCGCCCAAAGTCAAGCCGGACCATCACAAATCGTGGGTCTCGCCGGACGTCAAGCGAGCGCCTCGTTTGCTCTTCATCTCGGACGACTCAACCCAGGACGTATACATCTTCACGATGCCGGCAATGCAGCTCAAAGGTACGCTGACGGGCTTCAACGCGCCGCAGGGCATGTGCACCGACAAACAAGGCAATATCTGGATCGTCAATACCGGCACTGCCCAGGGTCTCAAGTATTCGCGAACCGGCAAGCAGTTGGGCTCGGTCAGCGACCCGTCCGGGACTCCGGTGGGTTGCGCGGTCAATCCAACCAACGGCGACCTGGCTCTTAGCGACATCCTCGGCTCCAGCGGCGCAGGCGGCATCGAAATCTACCACAACGGCTCGGGAAGCCCGACCAGATATAGCAATCCGTCTCAGTTCGAGTACTTCTTCCCCGCATACGACACCGACGGCAATCTTTATGTCGACGGTTTAAGCTATCCGACCGTCGCCGTCGTTATCTCGGAACTGCCGTCGGGCAAGGATACCATGCGTACCATCAACTACAGCGGTGGAACAATTGGATTTCCGGGTGGCGTCAACTGGGATCGCGTGCGCGGCCAACTGGTCGTCAATGATCAGGAGTGTCAAGCGGTGTACAGCTCCTGCGTGTACCAACTAACGGTATCGGGTTCGAGTGCGAAGATCGTAGGGTCCACCCTCCTCAACAACCTCGACGGGACTGCCTGCGACGTCGATCAAGGAACGATCGCTCCATTCAGCAAGTATTTTGCCGGGCCGTGCATCAGTTTCGCATACAGCGTCAACTCGGTGGATCGTTGGGCGTATCCATCGGGCGGTACGTCGGGTCACTCAAACGATGCCGTGGTCGTCGAACCAATCGGTTCGGCAATCAGCAACAAGTAGCCGCGCCGGTTCATGTGCTCACCACAACGGTTTCGCCGCCGCGGTCGGCTCGCGCCTTAGCCCTTTCCTTTGCGTAATCGTTCCAACAACAGTCCGAGATAGTCCGGTTCGCCGGCGGCTTGGTGTTTGCGATACTCGGCAGCGTCGAAAAGCCAGTCGGGCAGCGTGTCGGGCAACCCAATCTCGTTGTTCTGCACGTCGAACGTATAAAGAATCGGCGAGCTTTCGTAGGTCCAGCGCGCGCGGGTAACGACCCAACATCCGAGTACGCTCCGAAAATCGACCGTTGCCTCGGTCGGGCTGACCGGCGCTTGCGGCACCGGCCGATAGGTTCCGACGAAACGTACCTTCCAGATGTCGTACGTGTTTACGTCGATCCACAGATCGCGCAGGTTATGTTTTTGCGGGTCTTCACGCGGGTGCAACTGGAAATGATAGGTCTGATGGCCATCGACCAGTTCCACCGGCGGAGCGGCATCGGCTGGGCCCGTTGCATTGCCGCCAAGCGAGTACGGCCATTTCGCCACCGACACGACGTGGGCGATCGTCATCAACCCGGCCATATCGGGCACCATCATCGGGCCGCCATTCTGCGCCGGTGCTACGTGAACCGAGGAGCGAATCGTCCACGCGAACGGGCCTAAGAACTCCGGTTCGATTAGGGCCGGCGGCAGCTTGCCGCTGGGAATTGGATCACTAACGTTTTCCATTCCGTCGGCAAGGCGCAGCGCGTAGCGGTTGACTTCCACCGACGACGACTCCCCGGTGTAATATCCCATTGGGGTGCGCGTGATATGCCAGGT
>CAZMPP010000384.1:0-2374 GCA_964568035.1 uncultured bacterium | reverse complement strand
CATGGCGTCGTATTCTGCCGTCGAAGATGCGAGAAAAAAGGCGCGCTCGAAGGAGACTCGCGCGTGCGGTGCCTTTACCATGACAAGTCGATCGATATCCTGAGCCGAGGCAAAGGCTTTAGGATGGCGGATGCCGGCGCGCTCCATCAGGGCGTACTGGTCGGCGCCCTCGGCCGCACCGCCTCCGGAACGCTCCTCGGCCCGCAAGAGATAGCGGTTGCCGAAGAACGGGACGAGCATGCGGCGCTCGATCTCGTCGTACTCGTACTTCTGATGAAGGTAGACTTCAAAGGAACGGTTCGGGACGAAGATTACGTTGCGCGCCAGCAGCTGCTGCTGCGCGTCCTCGTCGAGAATTTCGGGGAACGAGCCCAGCTCGAGAACCTCGTCGACGCAGCCCCGCGCCGGTGAATCGGAGCGGGCGGCAAAATACCGCGCGTAGGTAAGCTCGCGCCCCTTGGCCGTCACCACCAGATTGCGTAAGCCGGCGGCACGCGCGCCGTACGCAACCTCGAGTGCCGAGTGGCTTCCAACCGAAGCCAAAGTGAGCCGCCGGCGATCGTAATCGCGCAGCGCCCGAGCGACGTAGCCGGCGCTCACGTCTTGAGAAGCTTGCGGGCTTGCGGACTATCCTGGTACTCGACCGTCAGAATCGCTCTCAGTTGCGCGGCCGCGCGACGCGACTGCGTGTCGGTCATGCGCTGCAGCGTGTTGTAGCACCAGTACAGCAGCATCGGCAGATCGCGATCGCGCGGGTAGACTTCCTGCATCGCCACGATCGCCTTGGCAATCTGAAAGGCCGCGTCGCTCTCCTCGTTGCCGTAGTTGTAGTCGAGCATAAAGTTGACGTGTTTGAGGCGATTCTGAATCTCCAAAATCGACATATTCATCGGACCGAAGTACTCGTCGGCCGGCGCCAGCGTTGAGAGGTACGCATCGTGTGGAATCGCCGTCACGGTCGTGATCACCCGAATGGGATCGACCGCCTTCAACCGCGCAAGCAGCGTCTTAGCGTTGGCGAGATCGGCGTCGCTGTAGCCGTCGTTGCCGGGCGAGGCGGCCTGAGCCGCGGAGATCAGCTCGTTGCCCCACGTCGTCGGAAGGTGCGCGATCGGAAAGTTCGGCCCGGCGGCTCGGCGCAGCGCCAAACTTCGCCAGGCCGCATCGTGCGTCAGCAGCCAGCCGCGCCAGTTCGCCTCGACCTGCACCAACTGCGCATCCACGTCGCCAGGATAGGATCGCAGGTTTGCCGTTGCGTCCTCGTCGGCATAGTGCGCCAACTTTTGCGGATCTTCTTCGGAGTTGACGCGCAGAAGCAGCGCCTGCGCCTGTTCGATGGTCTTGACGTCGTTGGCATGCTTGCTGGCCCAATCGGAGGCCTCGCGCACCCACCACACGGCGCCGTCGTGATTGGTCAGCGGATTATAACGCAAGCCGCTGCCGATTTGCACGGTCAACGTCGCCAGCACGGCGTAGTTGGGGTCGGTCGGATACTGCAGCGAGTACGCGCGGCCGGCGTTGAAGATGGTCGCCAGATAGGTTGCCTGGCCGCGAAAGTTCCAACCCGAGGCGGCATCTTTGGCGTAGGCATCCTTCATCTGCTGGTAGAGCACGGCAGGGTCGGCGACGAAGGTCGCGCGCGCACAGAGCGGCAGGCTCACCAGTAGCGCGCCGACGAGCGCGGCTAAGCGGCTAGAGAACGCTCGAGTCATCCAAAACCAGTCGCAGATTGTTCGTGAGCAGCGCGTTCTTGATTTCGCGCGCGATGCGGCGGCCCGTCGACATCGGCTCGGAGTAGTTGAGATACGAGTACGGCGAGCCGTCGATGAAGAGATTGGTTCCGGCCACGATGCGCGCCGAGATCTCCATCACGTAAAAGTGAATGTCGGGCGTAATGATGGTCTCGATGCAGAACGCCCCGAAGAGGCCCTTGGGTCCGCAAATCTCCTTGCTGACGCGGACCACGTCGTCGCCCATTCGCAGCGCTTCGGCAAGCATCGATTCCCGCAGCGAAACCGGCTGGTTGCCGACGACGACGTAAGAAGGATCGACGTCCATACCCTCTTGCGCGGCGGCGGGAATCCGCCCCAGCGAGTCGACGTTGGTCTCGTAGCGGCGGTCCATCGACATAATCTCGAGCTTGTCGGCTAGCGGCGAATAGAAGTAATGAATGTACAGCGGGACGCCGATGATGTACTCTTGGATCATGTAGGCTTCTTTGAGATGCGCGGCGCGAGCCTCAAAGTCGTGCGCGTCGCGGATGAACATGTAGCCCTTGCCGCCCGCCGCCCCGTAGAGCTTGACGATGACCGGACGGTCCATCTCGGCGCCGCTGCGAAACTGACGCGGCAGCTTGAGGCCGGCGCGCGAGAGC
>CAZMPP010000383.1:0-2380 GCA_964568035.1 uncultured bacterium | reverse complement strand
ATTGGGGCGATCGTTGCGGTGGTTTCGACCGTGCAGACGTCGGTCTTCCTACGCTTCTCGAGCGCCCTAGATACCGGTGGATCGGGCCGAACTTCGATTTGGGCGGTCGCCCTGGAAGCGGCTAAACATCGCCTTTTGCAAGGCTACGGCCTCGGAAACTTTACTCAGGCCTTCAACCTCTACTACTTGAAGATCCACCAGCCATATCCATTTGGATGGGATTCACCGGCGCACAACCTCGTGCTTCACTATCTCGTTGAGTTGGGCGTGATCGGTTTGGCGCTGATCGGCGCATTCGTCGTGTTTCAGTTTCTCGGGTTGCGCGCGATCGACCGCAACAACGAGCTCTACGACTATCGTATAGTGATGGAGGCGTCTCTGCTGGCCATTGTCGTGGTCTCGCTGGCGATCGATCTCTTCCAGTACAAATACGCCTGGCTGATCTTCGCGATGGTGGCACTGGTACGCAATGCCGCGGTCGGCGTACCGGCTCGCCAGATGAAACCCCTGCCGCCGTTGCCGCAGCCGTCGCGTGCCCTTAAACCTCTGGGACCACATTCGACGTCCGGCATTTACGGGCGCACATAAAATAGCAAAAAATCCCGGTATCAAATACCGGTATATTACCTTTAAACCCCTTGGGCAGCGTCGGCCGTGATCGGCGCGGCGACTTCTTCAGTCGTCTCCAGCGCGGTAATTCGGCGCACGAGGTCGGCCATGATCGCCGCTCGATCGGAACGCGTGCGAATTCGTTCTTGGCCTTCTTCGCCAAGCCGGCGCAGCGAACTCCTGTCGAGCAGCGAAAGGCGGCGCAGCTGGTCGGCGAGCGCGTGCGCGTCACCGGCCGGCGTGCAGATCGCGCCGAGAGAAGCCCCTTCGTCGCAGGCTTCGCCGTCGGCGACAATGATAGCGGGGCAACCGACTGATAAGGAATCGTAGAGTTTGGTCGGCACGCTTTCGGTGAGGCCTTTGCGCAAGGGGATGACTGAAACGTCGGCACCGGCAACCATTGCCATTGCCTCTTCGCGAGGGAAGCTGCCCTTGCAGTGCACGTTCTCCACAGCTTCGTTCCGCATGCGCTCCGCGAGACGCGCGCGCTGCGCGCCATCGCCGACGATCTCGATCGTGATGCCGTCTTTGGATAACAGCTTGGCCGCATCGACCAGCACGTCGACGTCGGTCGTCAATCCGAGATTGCCCGCGTAGATCGCGGTGAAACCGCCGTTGCGTTTTGGCGGAGCCGACATTACCGGCGCCGATTCGTAGGCGTTGCGCGCAAGGACGACGTGTGACCGCGGAACTCCGCGCCGCAGCGCCTGTGCTTCTCCCGCCGGCGTCACGACCGAGACGAGGTCGGCGCGGCGATAAAGCTTGCGTACGAGCCACTCCAGCGTCCGTACGACCGGGCTGTCGGCCTTCCAAACGCCCATCTTGACGCCGAGGTCGGGAAAGACGTCGCGGACGTCGACGACAAGGCGCGCGCGGTGGCGCCATGACGCGACGACGCCAGGCAATGAGACCGTGATCGGCGGCGAGCTAACGACGACGGCGTCGAAACGCTCCCGCGTTCCCAGCAAATACAGCGATGAGGAGAGCGCTGCCGAAAGCCAGTGTAAGAGTCTCCCGCCGGGCAGCTTGGGGATCAGCATCGAAAAGATGCGCACGGTACGGACGCGCCCCTCTTCCTTGACGCGAATCAAGGGACGCTTCGCTTCGGAGAACTCACCGCGCGGGAAAGAAGGAAAAGGTGTGACGACGGTTACGTCGTTGCCGCCCGCGGCGAGCGCCTGAACGAGGGTGTGAAGACGCAGTGCTCCGGCGCCCGGCTCGGGCGGATAGAAATGTGCGACGACGGCTACCTTCAAGCGCGTGCTCCTCCGGGAACGCCGTCACGCCCGAGCAACCGCTCGGGCAGCGTTTGCAGCGTGGTGCGAATTAGGCGGCGCCGCGACTCGGGCCGATGCTCGTAAGCTTCCCAGCGGGAAGCCGTTGACTCGAAGAGCGGCTCTGAGAACATCGCCGCTAGCACGTGCAACTGTGCGATGTGAAACTCGTGATACTTCAGCGTCGCGAGGTGCGGCTGCCCGCTGGCACTGCGCATGAGGCTGTAAATCGACCACCACCCGTTGTCGAAGCGCGGAAGCCACCGAACGATGGTCTCCAGGCATTGCTGCATCAGATCAGCAGCCCAGGTTTCATTGGCGCGCTGGTGGAGCTCCCAAAGACCCCACAGCGCGTAGATGCAGCCGTTGAGGATGTGAGGCGCGTGCGCGTTGGCTACTTCTTCGAAGAAGACATCCGCTCCCGAACGCCACACGACGCCGCCTTGCCCGATATCAGAGCGAAACGGCTGGGCTGCGCGGATTGCGGCATCGCCGAA
>CAZMPP010000382.1:0-2380 GCA_964568035.1 uncultured bacterium | reverse complement strand
ACCCGCAGCGAGCCGTCGTCGAGCATCGCAACAGCCTCGTCGATCGCACGCCCTTCGGGGCCTTGCACGTTACCCTCGCCCCGTTCTAACGCGGCGATTTGCCCTTGCAGTTGTTCTACCGTCACGCGCGAATGCTACGGCACCAGGTAAGCCCGCCCCCGCGTAGTGAAAGGAGATTCATGGCGAACTCGCCGGCCGACGAGCAACGAATCAACACAATCCGCTTCCTTGCGGTCGATGCGGTCCAAAAGGCCAACTCGGGGCATCCGGGCATGCCGATGGGCGCGGCGGCGATGGCTTATACGCTTTGGACGCGTCATCTTCATTTTAATCCCAAGGATCCGCACTGGCTTAACCGCGACCGTTTTATACTCTCGGCCGGCCACGGTTCCATGCTGCTCTACGCGTTGCTGTATCTTACCGGTTACGACCTTACGCTCGACGACATCAAGCACTTCCGCCAACTCGGGAGCAAGACGCCGGGACACCCCGAGGCGGAGCGAACTCCCGGCGTCGAGGCCACCACCGGGCCGCTGGGACAAGGTGTGGGCAACTCGGTAGGAATGGCGATTGCCGAGGCGCATCTCGGCGCGGTCTACAATCGCGAAGATCAAGGCATCGTCGATCACTTTACATACTGCATCTGCGGTGACGGCGATCTCATGGAAGGGATCAGCCAAGAGGCGATCTCGCTAGCCGGGCATCTCAAACTCGGCAAGTTGATCGTGCTCTACGACGACAACCTCGTTTCGCTAGCGGGTCCGACCGATATCACGCTGACCGACGATCCGGTCGCGCGTTTCGATGCGAGCGGTTGGCACACGCAGTTTGTCGACGTCGATCACAGCAACGACGTCGCGACGATCGACCAAGCGATCACGGTCGCCAAAAACGTTACCGACCGTCCGTCGTTCATCGCCGTTCGCACGCACATCGGTTACGGATCGCCGCGCCAGGACAACTTCATGGCACACGGCGAGCCGCTGGGTCCGGAGAACGTCAAGAAATCCAAGGAAGAGTTGGGCTGGCCGCTCGAACCCGACTTCTACGTTCCCGACGACGTGCTGGCGTTTTTCCGCAGCGTCGGAGCGAAGGGCGGGGACCTGGAAGCGCAATGGAAGGCCACCTACGACGCGTGGAAGACCGCCAATCCGGATCTCGCTGCGACGCTCGAGCGCGGCATTCGCGGCGACGTTCCCGCCGGGTTGCCCTGGCCGACCTTTACCGCAGAAAACGGAAGCGTCGCAACGCGCGATGCCGGAGGAACGGTGATGAACGCCATCGCGCCGGCACTACCCGAACTTGTTGGCGGATCGGCCGATCTCGATCCGTCCACGAAGACGTACCTGAAGAACTGCGGCGACTTTACGCCGGGGAACTATAGCGGACGGAACATTCATTACGGGGTGCGCGAGCACGCGATGGCCGCGGCGACCAACGGCATCTCGCTGCACGGCGGCCTGCTGCCCTTCGCCGCAACCTTCTTCAACTTCGTCGATTACCTTAAGCCGTCGCTGCGACTGGGGGCGCTCAGTGGCGTGCGCTCGATCTACGTCTTCACCCACGACTCGGTCTTCTTAGGGGAGGACGGCCCGACGCACCAGCCGATCGAGCAGCTCGCCCAGCTGCGGGCCATGCCCAACTGCTACGTCGTCCGCCCGGCCGACTCGCTCGAGACGCTGGAGGCGTGGAAACTCGCGGTCGCGGCCAAGGGTGCCCCGTGGGTGCTCGTCCTGACCCGCCAAAAGCTGCCCTTCCTCGGAGCGCGCGACGCGGCCGTGGCCAAAGGGGCGTACGTTCTGGCCGACGCGCCGGGTGGAAATCCGGATCTTATCCTGATCGGGACGGGTTCGGAAGTATCGCTGGCCGTCGACGCCAAAAAGATTCTCGACGGTAAGGGCGTCCGAACGCGCGTCGTTTCGATGCCCTGCTGGGAGCTTTTTGACGCCGCACCAGAGTCGTACCGCAACGAAGTGCTCCCCCCGGAGGTCACCGCCCGCATGTCGATCGAAGCGGCGGCGACGCTGGGTTGGGCAAAGTACGTTGGCGACAAGGGCTTTACGTTCGGCATCGATCGCTTCGGCACGTCGGCACCGCTGGCCGACGTTGCCAAGGCCTACGGTTTCACCCCGGAAAATGTCGCGCAAACCGCGCTCGACCGGTTTGCACTCGCCGCCCGCTAGGAGAGGAAAATGAAGAACACGATCCAGCAACTGCTCGACGCCGGGCAGAGCGTTTGGCTCGACAACCTGCGACGAAGCATGTTTGCCTCCGGCGAGCTGCAACGCCTGATCGATCAGGGACTGCGGGGCATGACCAGCAATCCGACGATCTTCGAAAAAGCGATCGGCGCGGGCAACGATTACGACGAGCAGCTTGC
>CAZMPP010000381.1:0-2388 GCA_964568035.1 uncultured bacterium | reverse complement strand
GCCATTGCCGGCGCGACGGTATCGCTGCGCGTTGCGTCCGTCGATGCCGCATATCACGTGGTTCAAAGCGATGCCGCGCCGGACGCGGACGTCGTGCCCGCGTCGCTCGGCGTCTTTCGCGCCGGCCAGTTCCTAGCGCGCAAGTCCGGAACCGGACGCCTCGTGCTGCGCGATGGAAATCTTCGCGGCGAGGTGGCCCTCCAGGTCGACGCCAGCCCGGCTCGCGCGCGCATCATGCCGGCCCTCCCCAATGTAGATCCCAACGGCAGCATCGCGTTGGCGGCCGTCGCCTTTGACGCGCACGGATATCCGATCGAGCTGCCGGCTCAGCTGCATTGGAACGCGAGCGGCGGAAGCATCGACTCGTCCGGACGCTATCGCGCCGGCGCGCGTAACGCCGACATTACCGTGCGGATCGGTCAAACGATTGCCAACGCTCGCGTGACGGTCGGGTCGCACGACGTCTCGATCGGATTCTCCGACCGCGCCAGATTCACTACGGTTCCGCCCGGCGGCAAAGGCACGCTGACGCGCAATGCCGGCTGCGGCAGCTGCGTGCGGCTGAACTACTCTTTCTCCCAGAACGAACGCGCGGCGTACGCGATGGGCGACGTCGATCTTCCCAACGATACGCTCGGCATTTCTTTCGACGTGCAGGACGACGGGAGTAACGCGCGACTGCGCATCGCGGTCCGCAACTCGATCAAAGAAGACACGCGGGTCGACGCGACGCGTCTGACGCAGCCGGGATGGCGTCACGTAACGGTTCGCTTTCCGGCCGGAACCGACGCGACGCGGCTTATGTCGATCTACGTCCTTCCGCAAAAGGGAGTTCAGATATCGGACGGGAGTATCGTGCTGCGGAACGTTCGCGCGATCGTCGCCGGCCCGTAGCCGGTCGACCGTTACAACAGTGCGATAAGGCCGCCGGCAACCAAAAGCGCGCTCAGGATTACCGCGATCAGATTCGGCGCCGACATCACGTCGACGGCCGGATAGCCGGCGACACGCCCGCGCAGCGCCAAGCCGCCGGCTTTCGCCGATTTACCGCCGGAGCTCAGCGCAATGGCGTGCGGGAGCAAACGATCGTTCTCGTCGTCGACCGCGAAAAGCACGGCGGGCTCGCCGGTCTCCGCGTTGTGCGGGAGCATCGCTGCCTGCGCCGGCGTGAAGAGCACGGCCTTGACGACCCGTTGCGCCGCCGGCACGTTGAACGAGTCGAACGGTAGTTCCATGCCTGCGATGGTCTGCCGGTGCTCCATGAGGAGCACGGGCGAAAGAAAGACCGATCCGGTTGGCTGCGTGATGGTCAAGCGGTTGCCGCGAAGATCGCGCGCCTCCACGAATACGACGTCGCGCGGCGACGCGCGTAGGATAAAGTTGCCCGCATTGCGCGTGCCCGGCCCGATCGCCAGCGGTCCGCGCAGGGGCCGTTCCAAAGTCACGTCGGCAGCGCTCGCGTCGGAAAGCGGAAAGTCGAGCGTGCCCAGGCCTTCGATGCGAACGCGCTGGCCGGGCGCGCCGATGACGTTCTGATTGTCGGGGCCGAGCAAACCGCTGGCGACGCCGGCCACGGCGGCAGCAACCGTCCCGAACGCGATCGCTACCACGCCGGCCCGGCGCCGGATACCGTGAGCCGCGGCAAAGCGCTTTCTCGCCGCCATAATCGAGCATATGGCGAGTCCGCAGAGCGACACGTTATACCACCCGGCGTGATAGACGGCCTTACCGGGCAGGGCGATCTCGGCGATCACCGCGGCCAGCACCACGAGCGCTAACGCGACTAGCGCGATCAAAGGCTCGCGCCCGCCGCCGTAAGGCTCTTGCGCATTTGATCGAAGGTGAGCGCGCCGTCGAATGCTCGCGTGACCACCCCGTTCCGATCGACGATTACGGTCGTGGGCAATCCCAGCGCGTTATAGCTGCGCCCATATCGCTGGTTGGCATCGATCCAAATCGGATAGTGGATTTGCAGCGACTGCGCGAACGCGCTTGCGCGATCTGCGGATTCACCTTCGTTGACGCCGACGACCACAATGCCTCGCGACTTTCCATACACCGAGAGCCGCTGCAAATCGGGCATCTCGGCTCGGCACGGCGGGCACCAAGAAGCCCAAAGGTTCATCACGACGACTCGGCCGCGATAATCGGCGAGCGAAACCGCTGCTCCGCGATCGTCGCGCAGCGTGTAGGCGGGCGCCGGTTGTCCTTTGAAGCCGGCGGCCCCTTCCGAACGCGATGACGGCGCGAAGAAGAACGGCTCGAACACCATAACGGCGACGCCGAGCGCGGCTGCCGCCACGAGCCACACGATGTAACGCTGCATAAGTGTATGCTGTAGGTGCCCTTCCTTCGACGGACGAAACGGCGACGGGGTGCCTGCCACGA
>CAZMPP010000380.1:0-2389 GCA_964568035.1 uncultured bacterium | reverse complement strand
GCAGTTGTGCGATCGTGTCGACTTCAACTTCAACCTTCACCATGTGCCCCAGGTGCCGCCGCACCGCCTCGACCGCCGCATGGATCGAGCCCGCCAGGGCGAGGTGGTTGTCTTTAATCAACACGCCGTCGTCCAAGCCGAAGCGATGCTGAAAGCCGCCGCCGCATCCCACGGCGTAGCGCTCCAACGCGCGCAGTCCCGGCGTCGTCTTGCGCGTGTCGACGATACGCGCCTTCGAACCGGCGACCGCATCCACCATAGCGCGCGTGGCGGTCGCGATGCCGGAGAGGCGCGACAGCAAGTTGAGCGCCGTTCGTTCGCCGGTAAGAATTGCTCGTGCGCTACCCGAGATTTCGGCGACTACGCCTCCCGCTTCGACGCGCGTGCCGTCCTGGGTCTCAACGGCGATTTGCACCTCGTGGTCGAGCAGGCGGAAAGCCACCGCGGCAGCAGGCATCCCCGCGACCACGCCAGGTCTGCGTGCGACGATTCGCGCTCGCGCCTGCCGCTGCACGCCGACGATCGCATCGGTGGTGAGATCGACTCCGCGGCCGACGTCCTCGAGCAGCGCCGAGCGAACGACCTGCTCGGCGACGAGCTCAAGCGACGCTGCGGAGTCGTGTAAACGAACGTTTGGCGAGCGCTTCATCGGTCTCGGGATAATCGCTGCGATGGTGACTTCCGCGGCTCTCGTGACGGGCCAGCGCGGCTTCGGCAATCAAACGTCCGACAACCAGCAGGTTGCGCAGATCGTTCGTTCCGCCGTGCAGCCCGCTCTCGAAATCCTCGATGCGGCGCAGCGCCTCGCGCAAGCCCGCTTCGTTGCGGATCAATCCGACGTTGGAGTACATGACGTTACGTAGATCGCTCAAAGCTTGCGCCTGACTGAGGCCGGTACCGCTCGCCGCCGCGCCGGCACTGCCGGAACGTTTGAGAGAGGCCGGCTGGCGCGCGGGGTGCGCGTTGGCGATATCGGTCGCTACCCGGCTGCCGTAGACGAGCGCTTCCAACAACGAGTTGCTCGCCAGACGGTTCGCGCCGTGCACGCCGGTCGCGCTCGTTTCGCCGCACGCCCAGAGCGCCTCGAGCGACGTCCTGCCCCACTCGTCGACGGCGATGCCGCCCATGAGGTAATGTGCGGCCGGCGCAACCGGAATGTTTTGCACGCGTGGATCGATGCCGGCCGCGATGCAGAAGCCGAAGACCGTCGGAAAGGCTTCGGGAAAACGCGCGCCGATTGCCGTGCGTGCGTCGAGGCCCACGGTACGGCCGCGCTGCTGCTGCTCGAAGATCGCGCGCGCTACTATATCGCGCGGTGCCAGCTCCGCGTCGGGATGAACGGAGAGCGTGAAGCGCTCGCCCAAATCGTTGACCAGCGTCGCGCCTTCGCCGCGAACGGCCTCGGTCACCAGCGGCATCGGATCGCGCCCAATGTCGAGTGCGGTAGGATGAAACTGCACGAACTCCATGTCTGCCAGCAGCGCACCGGCGCGCGCTGCCATAGCGATTCCGTCGCCGGTAGCTTGAATCGGATTGGTCGTGAAGCGGTAGAGCCGTCCGACTCCGCCCGTCGCCAAAACGACGGCGTCCGAGAGAAACGCAACGTGGTTACCGGCCGCGTCGTGCGCGTAAACGCCGTAGACGCGGTCGTCTTCGACGATCAGATCGTCGGCCGTGACTTCTTCGACCACCGCGATCGACGGGTGCGTGCGTACCGCGTGAATCAGCGTTTTGAGAATCTCGTGACCCGTTGCATCTCCGCCGGCTTTGACGATGCGCCTGCGCTGGTGCGCTGCCTCACGTCCGAGAGCCAACTCGCCGCCCTTGGTGCGATCGAAGGCCGCACCGAGCTCGAGAAGATCTTCGATGCGTGCCGGCGCGTCTTGCGTCAAAATCTCGACGATGTTTTCGTCGCTGATGCCCGCACCGGCGCGCTGGGTGTCGATCGCGTGCAGGCGCGGAGAGTCGTCCTTGCCCATGGCCGCGGCAATTCCGCCCTGCGCCCAATCGGTCGCGGCGCCGATGCCCAACCGCGTCTTGCAGAGCACGGTGACTTTCGCGGGCTGTAGCTTGAGGGCGGCGACGAGGCCGGCGATGCCGGCGCCGACGACGAGCGCGCCGCTGCGGTCAATCTGCAATGCTGTTTTTCAGTCTCGCAGCGCGCGGCTGTAGGCGAGCATGCGGTCGACGGAGCGACGGGCTCGCTCCGCGATTTCCGGCGCTATCGTAACCTCGTACTCCATCGCTTCCAGCGAGTGCAGAACTTTAGGCAGCGTGTTGCGCTTCATGTGGGGGCAAAGATTGCAGGGCCGAACGAACTCGACGCCGGGATAGCGGCCCGAAACATTATCAGCCATCGAGCATTCCGTCATCATAAGCACTCTTGCAA
>CAZMPP010000379.1:0-2390 GCA_964568035.1 uncultured bacterium | reverse complement strand
CAACGCTGCGTACGCTGCGCGATCTCGGCAACACGCTGATCGTCATCGAACACGACGAGGACACGATGCGAACCGCCGACATTGTGGTGGACATCGGCCCGGGGGCGGGTGCCGAAGGCGGCGAGATCCTCACGTCGGGCACGCTGGAAGACGTGATGAAAAATCCGCTTTCGGAGACGGGCGCCTATCTCTCCGGACGCAAGTTTATTCCAATTCCCCGCCGCCGGCGCGATCCACGCGGCTGGCTCGAAGTTCGCAACGCAAAGGCCAATAATTTACGCGGCATCGACGTGCGCTTTCCGGTCGGTGTTCTTGCCGCCGTAACGGGCGTGAGCGGAAGCGGCAAGTCGACGCTGGTCAACGAGGTGCTGGTGCGCGCGCTCAACCAGCATCTCCACCGCCAACCCCCCGGCGGAACGTACGGCACGGTCAAGGGCGCGGTACAACTCGACAAGCTGGTAGTGATCGATCAGTCGCCGATCGGGCGTACGCCGCGCAGCAATCCGGCAACCTATACCGGCACGTTCGATTATATCCGCGAGCTCTTTTCGTTGGTTCCCGAAGCGCGGATGCGCGGCTACACGCCGGGCCGCTTCTCATTCAACGTGAAGGGCGGACGCTGCGAAGCCTGTCAGGGCGACGGCATCATCAAGATCGAGATGCACTTTCTGCCCGACGTCTACGTGCCGTGCGAAGTCTGCAAGGGCAAGCGTTATAACGCGCAGACGCTGGAAATCAAGTATCGCGGCAAAACTATCTCCGACATCCTCGAGATGCGCGTCGACGAGGCGGCGGAATTTTTCATGAATATTCCGCGCGTTAGAACCAAGTTGAGCACGATTTGCGACGTCGGCTTAGGGTACATCAAGATGGGGCAGCCTGCGACGACGCTCTCGGGGGGCGAAGCGCAGCGGGTGAAGCTCGCTACCGAACTGTCGCGCCGCTCGACCGGCCGGACGTTCTACGTGCTCGACGAACCGACGACCGGATTGCACTTCGCCGACATCCACAAGCTGCTCGAAGTTTTGCAGCGCTTGGTGGAGCTCGGCAACTCGGTGCTCGTCATCGAGCACAACCTGGACGTCATCAAGACCGCCGATTACCTCATCGACCTCGGGCCCGAGGGCGGCGACCGCGGCGGCACGGTGATCGCATCGGGTACGCCGGAAGAGGTCGCCGCCAACGCGGCTTCCTACACCGGACAATATCTCGTGCCGGTCTTGCGCGACCAGCGCGCCGTCGGTCATCACCTTCCCGACGATGCGGAGATGTCGCGTCTCGAGCAGCAGAATCTGCTCGTGCTCGACGACCTCGCCAAAAGCGATCGCGTCCCCATCGAGGCGTAGCCGGACCTCACCCTGAGCGCAAGCCTTCGATGAGCGAATCTCTTACGGCGCGGGTTGAGTCGCTTCGCGAGCAGATCGAGGAGGCGAACTACCGCTACTACGCGCTCGACGATCCGGAGATTACAGACGCGGAGTTCGATGCACTGCTGCGCGAGCTCGTCACGATCGAAGAGAAACATCCCGAGCTGCGCGCACCCGATTCGCCGACGCAGCGCGTGGGCGCCGTGGCGTTGGAGCGCTTTGCCCCGTACGAGCACGCGCGTCCAATGCTCAGTCTGGCAAACGCAGTGACCGTCGAGGAGCTGCAGGCGTTCGACGAGCGGGCGCGGCGTATTGCCGGCACTCCGGTCGAGTACGTTTGCGAGCTGAAGATCGACGGTCTGGCGATCGCGCTCGATTATAAGGACGGATCGCTGGCTCGCGGCGGAACGCGTGGAGACGGACGCGTCGGTGAGGACGTTACGGCGAATCTGCGCACGGTAAAGACCATTCCGCTGCGGTTGTCGTCCTCGATCCTTCGACAGGCTCAAGATGACAAACGACAGGCTCAGGCGTTTGTGGAGGTGCGGGGCGAAGTTTATCTGCGCAAGAGCAACTTCGAGCGCCTAAATCATGCGCGAGAGCGGGAAGGGTTACCGGTTTTTGCCAACCCGCGCAACACCGCGTCTGGCGGCGTGCGTCAGCTCGATCCCGCGCTCACCGCAGAACGCCGGCTCTCGTTTTTCGCCTATCAGCTCGTGGTGGACGAAGGCGGACCGCAGGTACGCACGCAGTGGGAGTCGCTGCATCGCCTCGAAGCCCTCGGGTTTCCAGTGAATCCCAACATAGCCCGCGCGACGAGCCTCGATGAAGTCGTCCAATACTGCCGGGAATGGGAAGCGAAGCGCGACGAGCTCGACTACGAGATTGACGGCGTCGTCATCAAGGTGGACGATCTCGCCCTGCAAGAGCGGCTCGGCGTCGTCTCGCGCGATCCGCGCTGGGCGATCGCCTTTAAGTTCAAGCCGCGCGAGGCGCACACCAAACTCCTCGACATCGTCGTAA
>CAZMPP010000378.1:0-2432 GCA_964568035.1 uncultured bacterium | reverse complement strand
ACTTACACTCGCCGGGGTATCGCGTTGCCGGCGTGACGCTGCCGGGATTGCCGTCGGTCGTCTTAGGGCACAACGAACGTGTTGCATGGGGCGCGACGGCCGGCACGGTGACCTCACTCTCGGTTTTCAAGCCGCCCGTGCATTTGGACGAAGCCGGTTGGCAGAACGAGCCGATCGGCGTGCGTTTTGGCCGCACGATAACTAAGCGCTTCTACCGCACGAAGCGCGAGTTCGGCGTTACCACGAAGGACGGAGAGTTCGTGCTGATCCGGTGGGTTGCGTACGAGCATCCCAGCTCCCCGGCGACGACCTTCCTCGCGCTCGATCGCGCCGCATCGACCGATGCGGCGATTGCCGTCCTCGGCAAACTACCGCAGCCCTCGCTCAACTTCGCGCTCGCCGATACCGCTGGACGCGCCGCTTACGTATTGGCCGGAGCGATTCCCAACGATCCCGTGCGAGCCCGCTGGTTTCACCCGGCCACCGACTTGGCGCGCGATTATCCGCCGATTCCATTCGCCGCACTGCCGAAGGTCCGGCCGTCGCGAAACGCGATCGTCTGGACCGCCAACAACAAGATGTACGACTCGCATTACCCGCTGCACCTCAGCCCACAGTTTGCGCCGCCGTACCGTGCCTACCGGATCGCGCAGCTCCTGCGTAGGGGACACGCTTATGACATCGCTGCGTTTGCGCGAATGCAGATGGACGTGCTCTCGCTGCCCGAGCGCGAGCTGGCACGTACGCTCGCGCCCACTGTAAGTCGTAACGACCCCGCGCTGGCGCAGTTGCTGACCGGCTGGGGCGGCGAGATGGACGGTGCGTCGACAACGGGGACGGTCGTGGAAGCGGCGCGCTTACGTCTTACCGACCATCATAACGGACGAATGCCGACGCTCTTAGAGACGGCTCACTCGCTCGGCAATCCGTGGGCGAAGTCCACGCCGGCAGCGGCCGTGCCGTGGCAAGTGGCCGGGGCGGTACCGGTGCTCAACTCGCTTTCGAAGCTCGGCGTCAACTTTCTCGACGGCGTCACCCTCCCCGGTAACGGCGACGCGTTCACGCTGCACGTACAGACGCCCGGGTACGCGCAGAGTTTTCGCGCGGTATGGGACGTAGGTGATTGGGATTCCGGCGGCATCACGCTGCCGCAAGGCGAATCGGGCGAGCCCGGATCGGGACACTACACCGATCAGGCCGCGGCGTGGATCGCGGGACGGCTGTGGCCGCTGCCTTTCAGCGATGGCGGCGTACAGCGGACCGCCGTATCGCGTGAAACGCTCTTGCCGTAAGTCCCTAACTTCCGGAACTTAGCTAATCTTTTGGGTTAACGCTGACGGTCACGCCGTCGATCTGACGCTCGGGAGGAATGAAGCCGCTGAGACGCCGGATCTCCTCGCCGCCCTGCGGATACTTCCACATGCCGATCACCTTGGGGCGTTTATTTCCCGGCCCAGTCGGAACGATTAGCGCCTTCCCTTGAATCCACGACTGCGACGAGCGCCCGCCGACGCCGGTGAGCTGCGTGGCGCTCACGATCTTACCCCTCGAGCGGGAAAGCTTCAGCCGATAAATTTTCGGTTGGAAACGCGTCTCGACGGTCATGTAGGTGCCGTCCCACTGAATCTGTCCGGCAGCGGCGATGTTCTCCCGAAAGGTTATGTTGGTAAACGATTGCGCGCCGGCCGGCAGCTCGGAAATCATGAACTTTCCGTTCTTGTCGTAGCCGTCGACGTAGAGGTTGCCGGCCGCATCGTAGCCGCAATAGAGCATCGAGTGCAGCTTTGAATCATGAAAGGTTTGCGGCGGTGCTTGGGAATTCTGCCGGTAAACGGCGATGGAGTCGCCGCAACCGGAGAGACAAAACACGACCGCGGCGAAGTTCTGCGTCGTCGGATCGACGGCGCAAGAATAGACCGAGCCGGGCGCTTTATAGATTGCGACCGGAGTCGTTCCGCCATGCGGGAACTCGAAGATGGCGCTCACCCGGGTCAGGAAAACGTCGCCCTTGGCATCGGAACACATTCCGAACGAACCTATTGGGATGCTCCCCAGCAGCTTGCCGCCGGGATATTTGAAGATGTACGTTTCCTTGTCGCCGCCGACGTAAAGGAGACTGACCCTCCACCCGTTCGAAGAAATCGAGGAACCTTGCGCGGTCGAGGCAACCGATTGATGCGGCGAAAGCGAGACTGCCGGCATCGCGCAGCCGGAGAGCAGCACGCCGGCGGCAAGAGCGGCGAGCGTACGGCGGCCTAACTGCAAAACTCCAAGACCTCCTTTTCGAAGCGGCGGCGACGATGGTTTTCGGTGAGCGGCCCTGGCTTTCATTTGAAAAGGGCGCGTCGCCGCAGCGACGCGCCCTTTAAACCACCGGCTTTTCCGGTGAATTCGGATCAGCCGTTTACGGGACGAAGTTCTTTCCGTCGACG